>NZ_JBFODN010000087.1:0-23091 GCF_040908345.1 Aeromonas sp. R3-1 | reverse complement strand
TGGTGGAGGGAGAAGGATTCGAACCTTCGAAGGCAGAGCCGTCAGATTTACAGTCTGATCCCTTTGGCCGCTCGGGAACCCCTCCACGGGGTATTGCTTTCAACTTGTCGCACTTGAAATGGTGGAGGGAGAAGGATTCGAACCTTCGAAGGCAGAGCCGTCAGATTTACAGTCTGATCCCTTTGGCCGCTCGGGAACCCCTCCGCAAGTGCGAGGCGCATACTAACAGATCTTCCGGTTTTGTGAACCCCCAAGCAGGATTTTTCCATTAAAAGAATTGGATTTGTGGCCGATAACCAGTGAAATCGCCATTTTCGAGAGTTATCTCATGCTGCCCAGTTCAATCCGTAATCACTTGCTCGTTGATGAGGGCCAGTTGGGGCAGCGCCTCAACCGTGACCTGCAGCATGGGGATCGGGCGGATTTCCGGTTGCATCTGGCCCTGCTGACCGACGCGGTGGAGGAGCAGCCCTGGTTTGATGCCAAATCGGCGGCCACTCCCCAGAGCCGTGACTGGCGTATGCACTTTGCGCTGAGACCGGCAGAGGTGCTGGTGGCTGAAGGGGCGGGGAGTGACTGCAGTGCCATCAATGAGCGGCTGCAGCAGGGGGGAAGCATGGTGGATGTGCGGCTCTGGCTGGCGCTGCAAACACCGCCGATGGCGGTCAAACAGCCACTGCTCGATGAGGCTGTCTACGACAACCTGTCACCGCTGGCGCGGGAGCGGTTGCAAGGAAAGCTGGCCGATATGCCACGCCAGGAGGATCCGCTGGAATTGCTGCCGATCCTCGATCGTTTGCAAGAGGGGGTGGATACCCGGTTGCACTGGCTCAGTTGATGGCGCCTGTTCACTGACGTAATGCTGTGCTTGTGGGGTAAATCACAGGCAACAAAAAGGCGGGTAACCCCGCCTTTATGCTCTTTGGAATTTTTAGCCTTGCAGCATGCTATCAAGCGTCAGCTTCATCCGGTTGCGGCTGCTCTTTGAGGGCGGCATTGGCACGACGGGCAATCGGCTTTTCGGTGTGACGATTGAGTTGACGCTCCAGTTTTTGCCCCAGTTCGTTGATGGCGGCGTAGAGATCCTCATGCTCTGCCTGGGCAAACAATTTGCCGTTGGGGATGCCAGCACTGGCTTCGACAGTGAACATCAGACGCTCTTTGGAAACAATCACATGGGGTGTGATGAGAGGCACCTGAAGACGTTCGAGCTTTTCAAAACGGGATTCGATGCGCTCGCGGATAGCCGGGGTGATGTCGATGATTTTGCTGGTAATTTCGATTTTCATATTGGCCCCCTTCGGGTCGTCTTGCTTGTGTCTTCACCTTCAGATTACTCATTGGTAAAGATTGAAATGTGATCTATGTCACATAACCTTCCCTTGGCTATTCAGCAACTTATAAATTGTGATCTTTTCCGGTTTCGTGCCAAAAACAGCTTGAGCTCCATGAAACTGGCAGGCAGTATGACGGGAATAGGATCGTTTCTGTCCCTTCTTGGCAGCACTTCGTGTCGACCTCATGTCCGGTTTCCACTGCTTGATATCGCATGTTTGTACTCTTCCCTCGCAATCTCTGATCTGATGAGCGGATGCAGGGGGCGTTGCTATGCCTGATTGGACATCAAACGTGGTTGGTTGTTGTGTTGGAGTGGTAAATGAAGCAGCAGGCCACGCAAGTCATGTGGTTTTTCGATCGGCAACATGATCAGTGGAGTCTTTCTGATCAGGGGGCCTACCAGCAGTGGCAAGGGGAGGGCAATCATCCTTGGGCCGCTCGCCTGTTACCGGAAGATGAGGCAGGCTTTGCCGACTTTCTCGTCCGGCTTCATGAATCACATCTGCCTGAACAGTTCATCGGTCATCTGAAAGATGATCAGGGGCAGCTCAACCATGTGCTCTGGAGCGGCCAGTTTGTGCCCACCCAGCAGATCTGCTGTGGCTGGCTGGCCCCTCTTGATACCGCCAACAGTGCTGTCTCCTCCCTCAATCTCTCTTTGCCGTTGCTGCAAACCACCCTGCTTACCCAGTTGGCGCAGGCGCTCTCTGCCCGCACTGGGCTCGATTTCTTCAATACCCTGGTCAGCCAGCTGGCCCATATCCTCAAGGTGGATGCGGTCTGGGTGGGTGAGTTGTGCGGTGCCGACCGGGTCAAAGTGCTGGCTGCCGATGGGTTGTCGCTTAAAGACTACCCGCTGGCGGGCTCCCCCTGTCAGGAGCTCTATAAGCAGGGGGCCATCTGTTTCGAGGTGATCGACGAGTCGCAGGAGTATCAACCCTGGCTGGCGGCCGGGCAGACTTATTATGGTCAGCCGCTGTTTGATGCCAGAGGCCAACTTCTGGGCCATCTGGCGCTGCTCTATTCGGCCCCGGCAGATACCAGCAATCTCACCTCGGTGCTCAATACCTTCTCGGTACGGATGGTGACCGAGCTGGAGCGTCTGCAATCAGATGCCCAGATGCGCCTCTCTGCCGTTGCATTCGAGACCCACGAAGGGATCATCATTACGGATCCGGGGTTCAAGATCCTGCGGGTCAACAACGCCTTCAGCCAGATCACCGGCTTCGACAGCCAGTCGGTGCTGGGCCTGCATCTGGAAGAGGATCTCTGGCCCAATCTGGGTGGGCTCGGCTACGAGCTCAATACCCTCAGCCGCTGGCAGGGGGAGACCCTGCGTCGCCATGCCGATGGTCACACCTATCCCCAGTGGGAGATAGTGACGCCGGTGCAGGACGAGAAGGGAGTGATCAGCCACTTTGTCATCTGCTTCGAGGATATCTCCGAGCGCAAGGCGGCCGAGCGACGCATTCAGGATCTCGCCTATTACGACGAGCTGACCGGATTGCCCAATCGCCGTCAGTTGCATGAGACCCTGGTGCAGACCTTCAACGAGGCGACCCGCGATGGCTTGATTGGCGCGCTGCTCTTTATCGATCTCGATCACTTCAAGACCATCAACGACTCCCTCGGCCACGCTACCGGTGACTGGCTGCTCAAGGAGGTCGCCGCCCGTCTCAAACGGCTGGTGCGACAGGGGGATTGCCTGGCCCGCCTCGGCGGTGACGAGTTTGTGTTGCTGCTGCCATCGCTCTCGGCCAGCCCGCCCCAGGCGGAGATGCAGGCCGATATCATTGCCGAACGGCTTATCACCGAGATTGCCGCTCCTTATACCTATGTGGGGCAGGTGCTGCACATCGGCGCCAGTGTCGGCATTACCCTGTTTCCGGATCGGGAGCAGGGGGTCGATGATCTGCTCAAGCAGGCGGATACCGCCATGTATCAGGCCAAGTCCGCTGGCCGCAAGACCCGTCGCTTCTTCGATGCCTCGATGCAGCAGCAGGCGGATCGCCGTCTGCTCATTCACAACGAATTGCGCAACGCCCTCAGCCAGCAAGAGCTGACCCTCTACTATCAGCCCCAGCATATGGTCGATGGCGGCGATATCATCGGTGTCGAGGCGCTCATTCGCTGGCAGCCGGCCGGTCGCTCGCTGGTCTCGCCGGCCGAGTTTATTCCCATCGCCGAGGAGACGGACCTGATTGTCGATATCGGCAACTGGGTGCTGCACGAGGCGTGCGCCCAGTATGTGCTGTGGGAGGAGAACGGCATCCACATTCCGCAGATCTCGGTCAACGTCAGTGCCAAGCAGTTCCATGCCACCGATTTTGTCGAGCGGATCCACGATGTGTTGGCGCATACCGGCATGGATCCGGCCTGCCTCAATCTGGAGATCACCGAGTCCGTGGTGCTGGGCCATGCCGAGGATACCATCAGCAAGATGACCGAGCTCAAGGAGCTCGGCATCAGCTTTGCTATCGACGATTTTGGCGCCGGTTACTCCTCTCTGAGCTACCTCAAGCGGCTGCCAGCCGATGAGCTCAAGATCGACCGCTCCTTCATTCAGGACATCCCGAAAGATGGCGACAACATGGCCATCGTCGAGGCGGTGATCGCCATGGCGCGACATATGGGGTTCAACGTCACGGCGGAAGGGGTGGAGTCCCGTCAGCAACTGGAGTTTCTCAAGGCGCAGGGGTGCAGTTTCTATCAGGGCTATCTCGCCTCCAAGCCGCTGCCGGTGCCCTATCTGGAGAAATATGTACAGCGGCTGACCAGACCGGAACAACTGCGTGAAATGCAGCTGAGCGAGGCAGAAAAATAGTCTCTGCTCCCCGCTGTAGCGCTGCCCGGCAACGGGTAGAATGAGAGGCAGTAGACCCACCGCCACCGGGCGGTGTATTGCCCTCAATGGAGATGTTCAGTGAAAGCTGTATGGGGAATTGTTTTGTCGGCGCTGTTTGTGCCGACCCTGATGGCGCAGACTGCCGACCAGACGCTCTACCGTCAGGCGTATGACGCCGTACGGGCCAATGATCAGGCCCGTTTCCAGCAAATTCGTGCCCGTTTGACCCATTATCCCCTGTTGCCCTATCTCGACTACTATCAGCTCGCCTTTCGTCCGGGGGCAGCCGATTACAACGATGTGACCCGCTTTATCCGCCAGCATGGGGATACTCCCCAGTCCAACCGGCTGGAGCGCAGTTATCTGACCTATCTGGCCCAGAGCCAGCAGTGGTCGCAGTTCCTGCGCTTCTATCCGGCCAAGCCGAGCTCCACCGATCTGCTCTGCATGCACTATCAGGCGCTCTATTACACCGGCAAGCCGAAAGAGGCGTTGCAGGGGGCGGGCAAGATCTGGATGAGCGGCCAATCCCGTCCCGATGCCTGCTCCCCGCTGTTCCAGCTGTGGCAGGCATCCGGTCAGCGAACCCAGGAGAAGATCTGGCAGCGGATGACGCTGGCGTTCGAGGCGGAAAACCCCAATCTGATCCGCCATCTTGGCGCGACCCTGGGTAGCGGCTTGCAAAGCTATGGCGATCAGATGGTGACCCTGTTTGAGCAGCCCGCCAAGGCGATGAACCCGGCCTATTTCAGCAGCAATCCCTATTCCCGCAAGCTGCTCTCCCTCGGCTTGACCCGCTATGCCAATCAGGAGCCTGAGTCGGTGCTGCGCCAGCTTGCGCTGTTTCGCAGCCGTTTTGGCCTGACCCAGGCCGAGGTGAAACCGGTAGAGCGTGCCATTGCCCGCCGCCTGCTGCTGGATCGCTCCATTGCCCAGCGCAGCTGGGTCGACAGCACGGTGAAAAAGCTGGCGGATCCCGACATTACCGAGCTGCGGGCACGACTGGCCATCTGGGAGCAGGATTGGCGTGGCCTCTCCGGCTGGGTGAAGATGATGCCGATGGTCCGTCAGAAAGAGGATCGCTGGCGCTACTGGATGGCGCGCTCCCTTGAGGTGCAGGGGCAGCAAAAACCGGCGCGGGATCTCTATCTGGAGACTGCCAACCTGCGTGGTTTCTACGGTTTCATGGCGGCCCAGCGCACCGGTGTGCCCTATCGCATCAAGAACCAGAGCGTCAAGCATGTACCGGACTGGCGCACGGCCAGCCAGCGCTGGCCCTTCCTGTTGCGGGTGCGCGAGTTGCTGTCGATGAACGAGATTGCGGCGGCCCGCTCGGAGTGGATCCACAACATGGATCGCAATCCGGTGGCCCAGCGCATCGAGTTTGGCCATATCGCCCTCAATCAGGGGTGGCACGAGCTGGCCATTCTCGCCAGCATTCGCGCCGAAGCGTGGGATGCCCTCGACCTGCGCTTCCCGCTGCCTCTCAAACGCACCTTCTCCCAGATGGCGCAAGAGCGCACCATGAACACCAGTTTGCTCTATGCCATCTCCCGTCAGGAGAGTGCCCTCTATCCGCTGGCCCAGTCGCCGGTGGGGGCGCGCGGTCTGATGCAGCTGATGCCTGCTACTGCCAAAGAGACTGCCGGCAAGCTGGGGGTGCCCTATCGCAACGAGCAGCAACTGTTTGATCCGACGATGAATATTCGTCTGGGGAGCGCCTATCTCAAGCGCTTGCTGGATGTCTATGACGGCAACCGGATCCTGGCGGCGGCCGCCTACAACGCCGGGCCGGGACGGGTAAAACGCTGGCGAGAGCAGAGTGACAACAAGCCGATGGACGTGTGGGTCGAGAGCATTCCCTACAAGGAGACCCGCAACTACGTGCAAAACGTGTTGTCGTTCGATCTCATCTATCAGCACAAGCTGCAGCAGCCGCTGCGCTTCATGTCGGAGCGGGAGCTCAATCACGCCTATTGAGTCGGGGGCCGCCAGCCGGCCCCTGTTTTCAAATTTCCCTGCTGCCGGGTATCATCGGGTAAGGTTTTGTTACCAAAGGAAACATGCCTGGTGACCTGGCTCCGGGAATTGCATCAGGCCGCAGGGTATACTCGGGCGTCGGCACCGACAGGTTCCCCCACAATAAAGGAATGGATAGTGGCAACGATTAAAGACGTTTCTCAGCTGGCAAATGTGTCTATCTCCACCGTGTCGCGGGTTATCAACAACACGGCACAGGTAGCACCGGAAAAGCGTGAGGCCGTACTGGCGGCCATGAAGGAACTGAATTTTCGACCCAACAGTTTTGCCCAGGCACTGGTCAGCAAGCGTTCCAACTGCATTGGCGTGCTGGTTGGCGACCTCTGCGGCGGCCCCTTCTTTGCCCAGATGATGCGTGGCATCGAAACCATGGTCGATCAGGCCAACAAGTTCACCATCGTCATGTCTGGCAACCACGATATCGCGCGCGAGCGTCATGCCATTCAGGCGCTGCTGCAGCGCCAGTGCGATGCGCTGATCCTCCACAGCAAGGCGCTCCCGGACGAGGAGCTGAGCGAGCTGGCGGCTGGCTCTACCCCCATCGTTTTCATCAACCGTCAGGTGCCGGGCGCCGAAGATCGCTGCGTCTGGCTCGATAACCAGGCGGGGATCACCACCGCGTGCCAGCATTTGCTGGATGCCGGTCATCGCAACATCGCCTTTATCACCTCCGATGATGAAGAGTTTGTCGATGGTCAGCAGCGGATGGCCGGTTACACCCAGACCCTGGCCAGAGCCGGGATCGCCTTTGATCCTGCACTCGTTAGCCGCGCCTATGCCGACGAAAATGGCGGCTATGTGGCGATGAGTGAATTGTTGGCCCGTGGTGTCGAGTTCACTGCCGTGCTCGGTTTCAACGACGGTATGGTGGCCGGCGCCATCTCTTGCCTGCTGGAGCGGGGTTACAAGATCCCGCAGCAGGTGTCGGTGGTGGGGTTCGACGATATCCCCTACGCCCGCTACATCTATCCCAAGCTCACCACGGTGCGCTACCCCATCGAGGAGATGGGCAGCCGCGCAGCCGAGCTGGCGCTGCGTCTGCTCGATCACAAGCCGGTGGACGGCCTGGCGCTCAAGTTTGAAGCCCAGCTGGTGGAGCGGGAGTCAGTCGCCTGACGTGCGTCAGACAGTGAACAACAAGGTGGCCCCATCGGGGCCACACTCTTTTCTGCGTTATCTGAATAATCCGCTATTTATCCCGCCAGGGCGATCCGCTGCTGGCGGCGCACCTCTACCCCTTCTGCCACCATATCGAGCAGCTGCCTTGTCTGTTCCCAGCCGATGCAGCTATCGGTGATCGACTGGCCGTAGCGCAGCGGTTTGCTGCCAATCTCCTGATGCCCTTCGCAGATAAAACTTTCCACCATGATGGCGGCGATGGCATGGCTACCTGCCCCCAGCTGGTCGGCAATGTCACGGGCAACCAGCAGCTGGCGGGCATGCTGCTTCTGGCTGTTGCCGTGGCTGCAATCGATCATCAGCCGGGGTGACAGATTATGCTGGCGCAGCAAGTCTCCAGCCTCTGCCACATGACAGCTCTGATAGTTGGGCTGCCGGCCACCGCGCAGGATCAGGTGGCAGTCGGGATTGCCATGGCTGCGCACCAGTGCCAGCTGGCCATCACCGGAAGGCTGGGTATAGAGGTGGGCTGCCCGGCTGGCGAGGATCGCCTCTACCGCGATCCGGATATTGCCATCGGTGCCGTTTTTAAAACCGATGGGGCAGGGGAGAGCGGAGGCTAGCTGGCGGTGGAGCTGGGATTCGGTGGTGCGGGCGCCAATGGCACCCCAGCTGATGAGATCCCCCAGATAGAGCATGCTGGTGAGATCGAGAAATTCGGTGGCACAGGCGAGCCCTTCCTGTCCAAGTGCCAACAGTAACTCCCGAGCCTGGGTTAGTCCCTTTTCCAGTTGATCGCTGCCATCGAGGTCGGGATCGAAGATAAATCCTTTCCAGCCGAGCGTCGTGCGCGGCTTTTCGAAATAGGTGCGCATCACCAGTTGCAGCTGCTCCCCGTATTGGCCCTGCAGTTCAGCGAGCTGGCCACCATAGTCGCGGGCGGCTGCCGGATCGTGAATGGAGCAGGGGCCGATCACCAGCAGCAGGCGATCATCCTCTCCCTGCAGAATATGGCGGGCTTGCTGGCGGCTGCGAGCGATCTGGCGAGCGAGCCGTGCCGGACAGGGTCTGGCCTTTAACATCTCGTCAGGGGTGGGCAATGTGGCAAGGGGTGAAGCATTCAGAAGTGAGGTGAACATGAGCGATCCTGATGAAAATGGAAATCTGCATGCTTTTTGCTGTCCAGTGGGGATCTTCCCCTTATTCTCTTGGTTAACAGAGCGCGGGCATGGGCCCGCGCTCTGTTATATCGGCCTTGGCTACCTTAGAAGCGGGCTGAGCCGCTGACGTAGTAGCTGCGACCCGGTTCGACGTTCTGGAAGACGGTGTCTTTCTCTTGCAGGCGCACGTCGGTCAGGTTGTTGATCCCCAGTCGCAGGTCAAAGTTCTCGGTGACCTTGAAGCCGGTGCCGAGATCGAAGGTCTGATAGCTGGGCAGCTTGTGCAATACGACAACCTTGTTGACGGTCTGCTCGGCAAACTGGGTGCCGGTGTAGGTGGTGCCGACAAAGGCATTGACCCGCTCGGTGGCCTGCCAGATGATCTTGGCGTTGGCCTTGTGCTCCGGCCGCTCGGGCAGTGCCTGACCCTGATCGCCTTCCGCCTTGAGGTAGGTGTAGTTGGCGCCAAGGTTGATATCGTCGGTCAGATCGAGCTTGCCGGTCAGCTCCAACCCCTTGGTGGTGGCTTTCTCCAGGTTGTACCAGGTGCGGTCAGAATATTGCTTTTGAGGACCAGGTAACGCCTTGTTGATTAGCATGTCGTCTATGTCCGAGTAGAAGAGGGTGGCGCTGGTCTCCCAGATCCCCTCTCCTGCGATGACCCCCAGCTCGTAGTTGGTGCTGGTTTCCGGTTTGACCTTGTCATTACCATAGATGCTGCAGCGGCCTCCACAGCTCTCGGTGCTGTAGCCGTTTGTATACTGATGCGAGGCCGGCGCTTTGAAGGCCTGGCTGACACCGCCTTTCACAGTCACCACATCGTTCATCTCATAGACCAGATAGCCGCGCGGGGTGAAGTGGCTGCCGTAGAGCCCGTGGTGATCGTAGCGGCCACCGAGAGTCAGGCTCAGGCTGTCGGTCAGGCCGATCTCGTCCTGAGCGAACAGCGCCTCCTGGGAGTTGCTCTCCTTGCCGCCGATATCCTGGTAACTCACCTCATCCACCAGCTCCCGATCCAGATATTCACCACCCAGGGTCAGGTAGTGGTTGGCCAGCGTCAGGTTGGTGTAGCCCTTCAAAGTAAAGTTGTTCTCTTCTTTAGGCTGCTGGTGGATTTTTAGAATGTCGTTGAAGTCATCTATCTTGGAGCTTTCGTAGTTGACCATGACGGTGGTGTCACCCCAGCTCCAGTTCCCCTTGTGGGTCAGACCAAACAGGTTGCGATCGTTTTGCTGTTGGCGGCTGTGTATCTTATTGCCGATTTTGCGGAAGATATCGAGAGGCCGCTCATCCTGGTTGTAGAGGTAATCCAGCTCGAAGCGTTGCTGCTCATCCACCAGCCAGCTCAGGGTGGAGGCGAAGTTGCGGGTCTGCTTGGCTTCGATAAGGGGGATGCCGTCAGCAGCTTCGGTGGGGGTCCAGGCTTGACGGTCATACACCTCGCCGTTCATCCGGATCAGCAGGTTGTCGGTCAGCGGGCCGGTAAAGCCCAGGTTGGTTCTGTGCTGATCGCCGCCATCCTTGCCCTCGATGGCCTTGAAGTCGGCATCGGCCGCCCCTTGCCAGGTTTTGCCCGGCTGCTTGGTGATGATGTTGATGACACCCCCTATGGCATCGGAGCCGTAAAGTGCCGACATGGGGCCACGGATCACCTCGACCCGCTGGATCATGCCAAGGGGCACGGGAGTGTTGTCGAAGTTGCCGCCGCGCCACAGGGCATTGGAGGAGGAGAGGCGTTTGCCATCCACCAGCACTAGCGTGTACTTGCCGGACATGCCGCGAATACCGATATCGCTGCGGCCATTGGTGTCAGCTTCAGCCTGAATGCCCACTTCGTGGCGCAGCAGATCGGCAAGGTCATTGACTGGCGCTGCGGCGATCTGTTCGGCCGTGATGACAGAGATAGAGGCCGGTGCCGAGCGGGTATTGTGCGCCGTGGTGGTGACGGTGATCACTTCATCGGCTTGAGGCGCGTTGCTGGCGGCGATCGCTTGCTGGGTCAGCAGGGTGACAATGGTAGTGGCCAGCAGGCTGGGAGCAATAAAACGGGAGGTTGAGGATTTCATTATTTACATCTTCCATAATATACAAATGACAAGCATTATCATTATCAAATTGAATTTGCTCCGATCGCAACTCTTTTTTATCGGCGAAGTTCAGTTTCGTTCGTCACCTTCTTTTGACTAAAAAGAAGTTAATGAAATTGATTCTCATTTGTGTTGATCGTTTTTTCGCTCCTTGTTAGGATGCCGTTCACCCTGACATATGGTGAGTCAAATGACTCACTTTAAGTCGTGTCAGGCAGTGATTCATTCCAAGGAGTAGCACCGTCATGTGTGACCATGCACTGGAAGGAGAGTGGCCCGCCACAGCGGCCGGGCTGGATAAAGTGTGCTGTTTTGCCAGCGGTGACAGGGTTCTGGTCGCTTCCGGTATCCACGACAGTTTTATCGGCATCCCACCGGAGAAGCTGCTCGCCCATTTGCGTCAGTTGCGCCAGCAGGGGATGGCCAATCCCATCGCCATCGGCGCCATTCCGTTTGATACTCAATCCCCCTGGCATCTGGTGATCCCGGCGCAATCGCAGTGGGTCAAACGAGATGCATTGTTACCCGCCCGCTGTTGCCAGCTCCATGGCGAGGTGAGCGAAGTGACCGGCTCTGCCCACTATCAGGGGGCGGTGCGGGCAGCGTTGCAGCAGTTCAGCGAGGGGCAGCTCGAGAAGGTGGTGCTGTCGCGCGCCATCGATGTGCAGAGCGCAGAGCAGACCTCCCCCGCACACGCCTATGGCTCTCTGCTGGCCCAGAATCCGGGCGCCTATGTGTTCCAGATCCCGCTGCCGGATGGGGAGACCCTGCTTGGTGCGAGCCCCGAGCTGCTGGTATCGCGCAGCGAGATGGCGGTGGTGAGCAATCCGCTGGCGGGCTCCCGTCCGCGCCACGCGTTTTCCGATCAACAGGCGGCCAGTGCCGAGCTGCTGGGGGCGCAGAAGGATCGCTATGAACATGCGCTGGTGGCCGATGCGGTCGCCGCCGCCCTCGCTCCCTTCTGCCGAGAGCTGGACGTCCCCCTGGAGCCGCAGGTGATCGCGACCCCTACCATGTGGCACCTCTCGACCTGCATCGCCGGGCGGCTCCATGAGCCCTCTCCCGTGCTGGCACTGGCGCTGGCACTGCACCCGACACCGGCGGTATGCGGCACGCCGCTCTCGGCAGCACGTCAGGCCATCGCCCGGCTCGAGGGGTACGATCGCCGCTTCTACTGTGGCGCCGTCGGCTGGATGGATGCCGATGGCAATGGCGAGTGGGTTGTCACCATTCGCTGTGGCGTGCTGGCCGGTAGGCAACTGCGGCTCTATGCTGGTGCCGGGGTGGTGGTGGGCTCTTCGCCGGAAGCTGAGTGGCAGGAGACAGCCGCCAAGCTCGGCACCATGCTGCGCGCCTTCGGCCTCGAAAGCCGGGAGCCGGAGGTAACCGCATGAAGCCGCTGGTGCCCTTTACCCCCTGGCCCGCCGAGCTGGCAGCCCACTACCGGGCACAAGGGTGGTGGCGCGGACAACCGCTCACCGCCCTGCTCGATGACTCTGCCGAACGTTATCCCGAGCGCACGGCCCTGATCTGTGGCGAACGCACCCTCAGTTATGGCCAGTTAAAGCGTGAGGTCGATGCACTGGCGGCGCGGCTGGCCGCGCGCGGGCTGGGTCATGGCGATACCGCGCTGGTGCAGTTGCCCAACTGCGCCGAGTTCTATATCTGCTGGTTTGCCCTGATCCGCTGCGGCGTGGTGGCGGTGCATGCCCTCTACAGCCATCAACGGCGCGAGCTGGTGGCCTTTGCCCGCCAGATTGAGCCCGCCTTGCTGGTACTAAGCCCCTCTCACCCCGGCTTTGCCGGTGAAGCGGGAAGCCTCGTGGCCCTTGATGAGCTGGTATCTCCTTCCTGCCAGACACTGCTGTTCGAGCAGGCTGAAGGCTCCGATCTTCAGTCAGGATTTGCATGGCGTCAGCCTGACCCCATAGCCCGTGCTGATGGTTCGCCGCTGACGGCTATCTCGCCAACTCCTACCCCGGTCGATCAAGTCGCTTTTTTCCAGCTCTCCGGCGGCAGCACCGGCACCCCCAAACTGATCCCCCGTACCCACGATGACTATGGCTACAGCGTGCGCCAGAGCGTAGAGGTGTGCGGCTGGGATGAGCGGGTGATCTATCTCTGCGCTCTGCCAGCGCCCCACAACTTTCCCCTGAGCTCCCCCGGGGCACTCGGGGTGTTTTATGCCGGTGGCTGCGTGGTGCTGGCAAAGGATCCTTCCGCCGCAACCTGTCTGCCGCTGGTGCAGCGCCATCAGGTCAACTGGGCGGCGCTGGTGCCACCGGCTCTGGCGCTCTGGCTGGAGGCGGCCAGCCACTATCCGCAGACCTCCCTGGAGTGTGTGCAGGTGGGCGGCGCGCGCCTCAGCCCGGCTCATGCCGAGGCGGTAGCGAGCCGCCTTGGCTGCCGCTTGCAGCAGGTGTTCGGCATGGCCGAGGGGCTGGTCAACTACACCCGCATCGAGGATGACCAGTGGCACATCGTCAATACCCAGGGCCGCCCGATGAGCCCGGGCGACGAGGTCGAGGTGCGGGATAGCGACGGACGCCCCTTGCCAGATGGCGAGTGCGGCGAGCTCTGGACGCGTGGCCCCTACACCTTTCGCGGCTACTTCAAAGCTGATGCCCACAATCAGCGCGCCTTCGACCGGGACGGTTTCTACTGCACCGGCGATCTGGTCTGCCGCTTGCCCAGTGGTCATCTGATGGTGGTGGGGCGCAACAAGGATCAGATCAACCGGGGTGGGGAGAAGATCGATGCCCTCGAGATTGAAGAGCTGTTGCTGACCCACCCGGAGGTGCGGCAGGCGGCACTGGTCGCCATGCCGGATCCCATGCTCGGGGAGCGCAGCTGCGCCTTTCTGATGTGCCGCGAGCCCCTCAATCTGCCCCGCTTGCGCCGTTTCCTGCGCGAGCAGGGGGTGGCCGATTACAAACTACCCGATCGCCTGGTGCTGGTGGATAAACTGCCTCACACCCCGGTCGGCAAGATAGACAAACAGACGCTGCGCGAGCAGCTCGCCAAGGAGTGTGCATGACCATTCAATCCCTCGCCGCCTATCCACTGCCCACCGCCGAGGAGCTGCCAACCGGGCGGGTGAACTGGCCCTTCGAACCGTGCCGTGCCGCCTTGCTGGTCCACGATATGCAGCACTATTTCGTCGACTTCTACGGGCCGGACAGTCCGCTGATCAATCAGGTCATCGACCATATCGCCACCTTGATCCGTCAGGCGCGAGCTCTTGGCATGCCGGTGGTCTATACCGCCCAGCCCGCCGAGCAGAGTCAGGCCGATCGGGCGCTGCTCAATGACATGTGGGGGCCAGGGCTGACCCGAGCGCCGGAGCGCCAACCCATCGTCCCAGCGCTGGCGCCCGAGCCACAGGATACGGTGCTGACCAAGTGGCGCTACAGCGCTTTTTGCCGCTCACCGCTGGCAGAGCTGATGGCCGGATGGGGGCGGGATCAGCTGGTGATCTGCGGCATCTACGGTCATATCGGGGTGATGCAGACGGCGGTCGATGCTTTTATGCGCGATATCCGCCCCTTCCTGGTGGCAGATGCCATCGCCGACTTCTCCCGCGAGGATCATCTGCTGGCGCTCTCCTACGTCAGCCGCAATGCCGGTCGGGTGATTACCGTGGCCGAGGTGATGGCGGCCAGCAAACGCCCCCTGACTCGCGAGTCGCTGCGTGCTCAGGTGTTGGCGCGGCTGCCCGCCGAGATGCAGCAGGAGCAGCCCACCGAGGATGACAACCTGCTCGACTATGGTCTCGATTCGCTGGCTGTGATGGGGCTGGTGGAGGAGTGGCGCCAGCAGGGAGTGGTGGTGGAGCTGGCCGAGCTGGCCCGCACGCCGACCCTGGCCCATTGGTGGGCGCTCCTCTCCCGTCAGCTGAATGTCAGTCAGGACACGGCTTATCAGGTCAACGAAGAGCACGTCAGCGAACCGGAGTGCACCCCATGAGCGAGTGGCAAGGCAGAACCGTCTGGGTAACCGGTGCGGCACAGGGAATTGGCCATGCGGTGGCGCGCACCTTTGCCGAGGCGGGGGCCAGCGTGGTTGCGTTCGATCTGCAACTGGCCGAGGCACTGCCCGGCAACGTGAAGAGGGTGGTGATCGATGTCAGCGACAGCGAGGCAGTGACCCGCTGCTGCGAACAGCTGCTGGATGAGGGGCTGGGGCCCGATGTGCTGGTCAATGTCGCGGGCGTACTGGCGACCGGCAGGCTCGATGAGGTGGATGACGCCCTCTTGCAGCGCACCTTCGCCATCAACACCTTCGCCCCCTTCTATCTGATGCGGGCCCTGACCCCCTGGTTTCAGGGACGGCGCAGGGGCGCCATAGTCAATGTATCCTCCAATGCCGGTCGGGTGCCGCGAGTGGGTATGGGCATCTATGGCGCCTCCAAGGCGGCGCTGACCAGCCTCACTCAAACGGCAGGGCTGGAACTTGCCCCCTATGGGGTGCGCTGCAATCTGGTGTCGCCGGGCTCGACCCGTACCCCGATGTTGTACGGCATGTGGCAGGAGGGGGAACAGCGTGAAGGGGAGCTGCGCACCATCGCGGGCCTGCCCGGGCAGTTCAAG
Source organism: Aeromonas sp. R3-1 (assembly GCF_040908345.1). Classification (NCBI taxonomy): domain Bacteria; kingdom Pseudomonadati; phylum Pseudomonadota; class Gammaproteobacteria; order Aeromonadales; family Aeromonadaceae; genus Aeromonas; species Aeromonas sp. R3-1. The sequence continues at coordinate 7,913 of NZ_JBFODN010000087.1, read as the reverse complement.
CTGGGGATCCCCCTTGGCAAACTTGGGACCCCCGACGAGGTGGCAGCCTGTGTGATGTTTCTCGCCTCCGATGCGGCCAGCCATATCACCCTGCAGGATCTGGTGGTCGATGGCGGTGCCACTCTGGGGGTTTAGCCCGCGCGCTGCCGATCTGGCAGGCGTGACACTCTCTTTATGGAGGAGGCCAGGCCTCCTCGCTTTTCAGCCATGCGGGCAGGAGCAACTCACTGCCCGCTTGATGTTTGTGCAAGGACATTCCCATGGAACAGACAATGGCGATGCGCGCCACCCACCAGCGTGGTGAGCACCCGCGCTGGCCGCTTACCACCGCTCAGGCTGGCATCTGGTTTGCCCAGCAAAAATACCCGCAGAGCCCCGCCTGCAATACCGGCGAGTACTGGCTGCTGGAGGGGGCGCTGGCTCCCCATCACTTCACCCGCGCGGTGCGTCAGACCCTCGACGAGATCCCCGGTCTGCACTGCGCTTTTGTGGCCACTGCCGATGGCCCTCAGATGGTGGCCAACCCCGCGTGCTGGCAGCTGAGCGAACGGGATCTGCGCAGCGAAGCTGACCCGCTCGCAGCCGCGCAGGCCGAGATGCGTGCACAGCTGGCCGCCCCCTTCAATCTGGCCGGGGGGCCGCTGTTTGCCACCATCCTTTATCGCCTTGACGAGCAGCAGTGGGCCTGGTTTATTGCCGTGCACCATATCGCTATCGACGGCTTTGGCCTGAGTTTGCTCTGCCAGCGGGTGGTGAGCTGGTATGAGGCGCTTTGTGCCGGCGAGCAGCCTGCCTCCTGCCGTTATGCGACTCAGCAGGAGTTGTTGGCCGAGGAGGCGGCCTATCAGGATTCGCCGCGTGCCGCGCGGGATCGCGATTTCTTCGTGCAGCAGCTGGCCGGGGTGGAGAACCCGGCGTCGCTCTCCCGCCGTCCGGCGCAAGGGCCGGGCCCCACATATCGTCTTGAACAACGGCTTGCTGGCCGCCAGTGGCAGGCATTGGTGGCGCGGGCGAGTCGTTCGGCCTGTCACCCCTACAGCCTGCTGCTGGCGGCGGTGGCCAGCTATGTGCAGCGGATGAGTGGCGCTGGCGAGGTGGTGCTGGGTATTCCGCTGATGGGGCGGCTGGGCTCAGCGGCGGCCGATACTCCCTGCATGAAGGTCAATGTGGTGCCTCTGCGCATTGAACTGAGCGGCACCAGCCGGGTAGGGGAGTTGCTGGCACAGGTCGAGCGGCAATTTGCCGCCCTGCGCCGCCATCAGGGCTGCCGTCAGGAGTGGTTGCAGCTGCGTCAGCCGGGCCAGCCGTTGTTTGGCCCTCAGGTCAATTTGATGCCCTTTGCCCGCACCCTCAGCTTTGGTGAAGGGCACAACCAGGTTCGTGGCGAGGTGCAGGTGCTGGCGGCGGGGCCGGTGGAGGAGTGCGCCTTCTATTTTGCCGAGGAGGCAGGCGCGATGACCCTGACCCTCGAAGCACATCAGGGGCGCTTCAGCCAACAGGAGAGCGAACGTCATCTGGCCCGCCTGCTGGCCTATCTGGCGGCCTGGAGTGAGGTGGATGACGAGGCCCTGGCAGTGCGCTTGCCGCTGTTGCTGCCTTGCGAGCAGGCTGAGCTGGTGCGCTGGAACCAGACCGACTATCTGTTGCCGACTACCACTCTGAGCGCACTGCTGGCCGAGGGGCTGGCGGCGGCAGATCAGAGCGCCATCGCGCTGGAGTGTGGCGCCGAGCGCTGGAGTGTGGCCGAGCTGCGCCAGCGCACCCGCCAGCTGGCATGCTATCTGGCGGGGAGGGGCGTGGGCCCCGGTTGTCGGGTGGCTGTGGTGATCCCGCGCGCTCCCGAGCTTATTCTCGCCCAGCAGGCCATCATGGCGGTGGGGGCCGTCTATGTACCCGTTGACCCGGACTACCCGGCGGAGCGGATCGGCTACATTCTCGCCAGCAGCGATCCCGCGCTGGTGTTGACCAGCCATACGCTTCAGATGCCGCTCGATGTGGCCGCGCCACTTGTCTGCCTCGATGCCCCCGGTGTGGCAGAGCAGCTGGCGGCGGTAGAGTTGGCAACGACAGCACCTTGTGAGCTGCCAGCCCCCAAACCGGAAGATGCAGCCTACATCATCTACACCTCAGGTTCGACCGGTCGGCCCAAAGGGGTGGTAGTGAGCCATGGTGCCATCGTCAACCGGCTGCTCTGGATGCAGCACATGTATCCCATCGGCCCGGCGGATCGGGTGCTGCAAAAGACCCCGGCCGGTTTCGATGTCTCCATCTGGGAGTTCTTCTGGCCCTTTATGACAGGTGCGCGGCTTGTGCTCGCCAAACCGGGTGGCCACAAGGATCCCGCCTACCTTGCCGAGCTGATTGAGCAGGCCGGGATCACCACCTTGCACTTTGTCCCCTCCATGCTGCAGATCTTTGTCACTCAGGCCGAGCCTGCCCGTTGCCGCGCACTGCGGCAGGTATTTTGCTCCGGCGAGGCGCTGCCCGCCGATCTGGTGCTGCGCTGGTATGGGACATTCTCAGCCCCCCTGCACAACCTCTATGGCCCGACCGAGGCGGCGGTGGATGTCACCTGGTATCCCTGCCGGGCAGATGAGGCGGTGACCAGCGTGCCCATCGGCTATCCGGTCTGGAATACCAGCATCCACATTCTCGACCCCTGGTTGCAGCCGGTGCCCCCCGGTGTGGCAGGCGAGCTCTGGATCGGCGGCGTACAGGTGGCGGAGGGCTACTTTGGCCAGCCCGAGCTCACCGCCGAGCGCTTTATTGCCAACCCCTTCGGAGCGGGACGGCTCTATCGCAGCGGCGATCTGGCCGCCTGGCGCGAGGATGGCGCCATCGAGTATCTGGGGCGCCTCGATTTTCAGGTGAAGATCCGTGGTCAACGCATCGAACTGGAGGAGATCGAGCAGGTGCTGCTGCGCCATCCCCGGGTAGCGCAGGCGGTGGTGCTGGCACCCGAATTTGCCCCCGGCGATCGCCGTCTGGTGGCCTATGTAGTGGCCGCAGATAGCAGAGCGCTGACGCTGGCCGAGCTGGTACCCGCCCTTGGCGCCGCCTTGCCCGATTACATGGTGCCGGGGCTCCTGGTAAACCTGGCTGAGCTGCCGCTCACTCCCAATGGCAAGCTGGATCGCAAGGGGCTGCCGCTGCCCGATATGGCGTCGGCGGTCGGTCAGTCGCTGCCAAAAAACCTGCTGGAGGAGCGGCTCTGTCGCCTCTTCGCCGAGGTTCTGGGGCTGGCGCGGGTCGGCGCCGACGATAACTTCTTTGCCCTCGGCGGTCACTCCCTGCTGGCGGCGCAGTTGGTGGTGCGTATTGAGGAATCAATAGGACAGGGTCTCACTCTGGCCAGCCTGTTCGAAGCACCGAGCCCTGCCCAGCTGGCGCGCCGTCTTGGCGGCGAGCGGGAGGCCATGCCCATGCTGTTGCCCCTGCGGGCGCATGGTACGCAGTCTGACACATCGGGCCCCACCCTCTTTTGCGTCCACCCCGCAGGGGGGCTCGGCTGGTGTTATGCGCCACTGGTGCCCCATCTGCCGACCGACATGGCCGTCTATGCCCTGCAGGCGCGGGCGCTCTGTCAGCCGGATGCGCCGCTGCCCGCCAGTTTCGACGAGCTGGCGCTCGATTATGTGACCGAGCTGCGTCGTCAACAGAGCGAGGGTCCCTACTGGCTGCTCGGCTGGTCGCTCGGGGGCATGCTGGTGCACCGGATGGCCGCCATGCTGCAAGAGCAGGGACAGGAGGTGGCCATGGTGCAGCTGCTCGATGCCTACCCCTGTCAGCAGTGGCAAACCCAGCCGTTGCCCGACGAGCAGCGGATGCTCGATGCGTTGCTGCGGATGGGAGGCATTGCGGTTGCGGACGATGCGCTCGACTCCCTCACTCGCAACGACGTGGTGGCCCGACTGGGGGCAGAGGGGAGTGCGCTGGCCATGCTCGACGAGCAGGTGGTGAGCGCCATGATTGAGCTGGTTGGCCACAACAACCGGCTGATCCGTGAGCCGGTCGACTACTGCTACCACGGGGAGGTGATCTTTATCGAGGCGTCAGCCTCTCGCCAGCCCTGGCTGGATGGGCGCGGCTGGGAGTCGTTGACAAAAGGGGAGATCCGCTATGAGCGCTTCCCCTGTCTGCATCAGGAGATGGTGCATCCCGACTGGCTGGCAAAGATCGGCGCCCTTATTGGTGAGCGGGTCGATGGGGTCGGGCAGCAACCGCACATCCGGCAGGAGGAGGACGCATGACCCCGGTTGCCGCCATCCGGGAAGCCTTGCTGGCGGGCAAGTTGGTGGGGCTGGGGGAGCCGCACTGGCACCCGGATTTTATCCGGCGCCAGCACGCCTGGCTGTGTGACCCGGCGCTCTGGGGAGTCATGACCGACCTGGTGCTGGAGTGCGGCAACCGCCGCCATCAGGGCTTGCTCGATGCCTGGCTGACGGGGCAGGAGAGCTGGCAGGGGGAGCCGCTCACGCTGGCACGGCTCTATCCGGTCTGGCTCGACTCCTGCGCCTTTCCCGCCTGGATGGCCCCCGAGTTTCCTGCTCTCTTCACCGCTCTGCGCCAGAGCAATCTGGTGCGCCCTGAACATATGCGGCTACGGGTGCATCTCTGCGAGCCCTTATTCGAGTGGCAGGAGATGAGCCCGGAGCGATGGCAGCAACACAACAGGGGGCGGGATCAGGCGCTGGCCGACTATCTTCTAACACTTCCCCCGCGCGGCGTGGTGGTGCTGGCAGGGGCGCGCCATCTGCTCAAAGCTGCAGGGGATCCCCACTTTGCGCAGCCGACGCTGGGCCAGTTGCTGGAGGCCGCACGGCCGGGCTGGCTGCAGGTGCTTCACCCCTGGCCAATGGCTGATGGAAAGGGAAATGAGGAAGAGGAGCGGGTGTGCGAGCTGGCCGGGATCGCGACTGTCGACCTCTATCCCCACTGGCCGACGCATCCGCCGCTGGAGACTCTTATCGACAGGTTGGTGAGCGTGACTGACCGGGGACGGGAGATGCGAATTTGCCCGACTTTGCTGGCCGATCCCTGGCGCAGCCACTTGCTAAGTCGCGCTCACTTGCTGCCAGCTGGCATGGCCAGCCAGCTGCAACAGTGGCTCGCGTAACTGCTGGTTGGAGTAACCCCTGACAAGAAGTAACAGCTAACTGAAGTAACTCAATGGGGGAGCAAGGCTCCCCTTTTTCACATTTGGCATCCTGCGTTCAGTGCTGCAAAGTTGCACCATTTACGGCATACCTTGCCACTCATCGCCGAAAATTCAGCTCCTTCGCTACTTTAAAGAAGTTTCTACTGGTCTTACCTGAGTAAATCCCTTTGCTTTTTATTTAACAAGGTATTTACATCTAGGTGTCACCAGCATCGGTGACGCTCACAACGGCAAGGAGCCAGTTATGACCCATGTCGACATCCCTTTCCTTCGTTACCTCGATGCGGAAGGGTGCCCGGTCGCCACCTTACCGACCTGGCTGGACAAGGCGATACTGCACACCTTTTACCGCAATATGGTGATGGTGCGCAGCTATGACAAAAAAGCGATAGCGCTGCAACGAACCGGCAAACTCGGTACTTTTCCCTCCCATCTCGGCGCAGAAGCCGTGGGGATTGGCATCGGTCTGGCCATGCAGCCGCAGGATGTCTACGTTCCCTACTATCGGGACATGCCCACCCTCTATGTGCGGGGCGTGCCGATGGAGAAAAACCTGCAATATTGGGGCGGTGACGAGCGGGGCAGTTATTTTCTCAAACCAGATGGGACCCCCTCTGAAGATCTCCCCATCTGCGTCCCCATCGCCACCCAGATCACCCACGCTTGCGGTATTGCCTCGGCCTTCAAACTGCGTAATCAACCGCGCGTCGCCGTAGTCACTATCGGCGACGGCGGTACCTCCAAGGGTGATTTTCTGGAGGGGCTGAACTGCGCCGGTGTTTGGCACCTGCCGATGGTCATCATCGTCAACAACAACCAGTGGGCCATCTCGGTGCCACGCAAGCTGCAATCGAGCGCTCCTACGCTGGCCCAGAAAGGGATTGGTGCCGGGGTGCGCAGCCTGCAGGTGGATGGCAACGATGTGGTCGCGGTCTACGATGCCGCCCGCAGTGCCGTCGAGCGGGCCCGCAGCGGCAAGGGGCCGACTCTGATCGAGGCGGTCAGTTATCGCCTCGGCGATCACACCACGGCCGACGATGCCACTCGTTATCGCGATGGGGCCGAGGTCGAGGCCGCCTGGGCGAAAGAGCCGGTCAAGCGGCTGCGCCAGTTTATGCACAGCCAGGGCTGGTGGGATGAGGAGCAGGAGCAGAGCCTGCTGGCGGAAGCCACCCGGGAGGTAGAGCAGGCGGTCGCCCGCTATGAGGCGATGGCGCCCCAGCCGCCGGAGGCGATGCTCGATTATCACTACGCTAGCCTGCCCGCCGAACTCCTGCCCCAGCGCGAGCGAGTGATTGCCAAGGGGATGAAGCAGGAGGTTGGCCATGAGTGAGATCAGTTTGCTGGAAGCGGTCAACATGGCCCTTCACTACGAGATGGAGCATGACCCGGATGTGGTGGTACTGGGCGAGGACGTGGGGGTCAACGGCGGGGTGTTTCGCGCCACCGTAGGGCTGCGCGACAAGTTCGGTTTCAAGCGGGTGATCGACACGCCGCTGGCTGAGGGATTGATCGCCGGGGTGGCGGTCGGCATGGCGACCCAGGGGCTCAAGCCGGTGGCTGAGTTCCAGTTTCAGGGTTTCATCTTCCCCGGGATGGAGCAGATCATCTGTCAGGCGGCGCGGATGCGAAACCGCACCCGTGGCCGCCTCTCCTGTCCCCTCGTCTATCGCTCCCCGTATGGCGCGGGCATTCACTCGCCTGAACATCACAGCGAGAGCGTCGAGGCGCTGTTTGCCCATATTCCGGGGCTACGGGTTGTGATCCCCTCCAGCCCGAGACGCGCCTATGGCCTGCTGCTCTCGGCCATCCGCGATCCGGATCCCGTGATGTTTTTCGAACCGGACCGCATTTATCGCTCGATGAAATCCGAGGTGGTGGATGACGGTGTCGGCCTGCCGCTGGATGTCTGCTTTACCCTGCGCCCGGGCCGGGATATCACGGTAGTGGCCTGGGGAGCCTGCATTCAGGAGGTGATGCGGGCGGTAAACCTGTTGGCCGAGCAGGATATCCAGTGCGAGGTGCTGGATCTGGCCACCATCAAGCCGCTGGATATGGAGACCATCCTCACCTCGGTGCGCAAGACCGGTCGCTTGCTGGTGGTGCACGAGGCGTGTGGCAGCTTCGGAGTCGGTGCCGAAATTGTGGCGCGGGTGACCGAGCAGGCACTTCCCAGCCTCAAGGCGCCACCCAAACGGTTGACCGGGGTGGATGCCGCCGTCCCCTACTATCGCAACGAGGCGTATTACCTCATCACCGAGCAGGATATCGCCGATGCCGCTCACCAGCTGATGGAGAACCAGTGGCTATGAAATTTTTCAAATTACCGGATCTGGGTGAAGGGTTGGCCGAAGCCGAGATCGTCGAGTGGAAGGTGAGTACCGGTGATACCGTTGCGGTCGATCAGGTGCTCTTGTCGGTGGAAACGGCCAAGGCGCTGGTGGATGTACCCTCTCCGGTGGCCGGGGTGATTGCCCGTCTCTGCGGCGCCGAGGGGGATATCCTCCATATCGGTGCGCCGCTGGTGGAGTTCGAGGGGGGGGAGGATGATGGCACCGTGGTGGGGAAGGTGAGCGCCCATCAGCAACATATCGAGGATCACTTCGTGGTGGGGGCCATTGCCCCAGGTGGCGCGCTGGTGCAAGCCATGCCTGCCGTGCGCCTGCTGGCACAAAAACTGGGTCTGGATATCGACCGGATCAAGGGGAGTGGCAGCGGCGGCATGGTGACCGAGCTGGATGTGCAGCAGGCATTC
>NZ_JBFODN010000086.1:0-21591 GCF_040908345.1 Aeromonas sp. R3-1 | reverse complement strand
GCCTCTTCTGTTGTATCTGGTGAAGTGCCCGCCCACTTCTGATGGGGTGTCCGCGTTATAAAGCCATGCCATCAGCCAAAACGGTGGCGCGCTATTTCAAACAGCGACATATGAAGCGGGATCAGCTGCTGCCAGTCGCGGCGATAGCCGCCACCGGGCACCGCCGCGATGGGCAACCCATGCTTGATTGCACAGTCAAATACCATGGCATCGCGCAGACGAACCCCTTCATCGCTCAAGGAGAGATAACCAAGTTCGTCGGCATGATGCACATCGACGCCCGCCTGATAGAGGATGAGATCCGGCGAATAGAGCCGCAGCGCCAGTGATAGCGCCTGTTGCAATGTGGTGAGATAGGCATCGTCCGTCATGCCGCTTGGCAGTGGAAAGTCGAGGTGAGAGGCGGCTTTGTGATGGGGAAAGTTGTGCTCCCCATGGAGGGAGAGGGTGATGATGTCGCGCCGTCCGGCGCACAGGGTCGCACTGCCATCTCCCTGATGCACATCGAGATCGATGATCAGCACCTGTTCACAGCGCCCCTCGTCGAGGCAAGTCTGGGCGGCAATCACCAGATCGTTGAACAGACAAAAACCGCTGCCGTGATCCCGATGGGCGTGGTGGTAGCCACCGGAGATCTGCAAGCCGCAGCCCTGCTCAAGAGCATGGCGGCTGGCGGCAACGGTGGCACCCACCGAGCGCAAGGTGCGCTCTATCAGCATGGGTGACCAGGGAAAACCGATCTTGCGGATGGCGCGCTCTTCAAGCTGGCCGCTCAGGGCCGCCGCGACATAATCGGCATCGTGAATGCGACAGATTTGCTCCCGGGTAGCGGCTGGCGCTTCGCCAAGGGGGTAACCCTGCACCTGCAGGCGTTCAAACAGCCCTTGATACTTGGCCAGTGGGAAGCGATGGCGCTCGGGTAGCGTCAGGGAGGAGTAGAGGGGGTGATAGAAAATGTGCAACGACATGGTGCCATTCTCCCCGGCAAGGTGGCGCTTTCTATATATGAAATCAGCAGATGAATCCATATATACACTCCCTATATAAAGGGGAAGTGGCAGCGCATAAATCAAGACGCGTCGTGAGTGAGACCGCAGGATATGGAAAAGGGGAGCTTGGCTCCCCTTTCAGTCAATATCCCAGCTCGGTTTATTGCTGCTGGATAACCCAGATCTGGAAGGCTTTGCGGGTTTCCGCATCGGCCTTGTTGTACCAGTTTTGCAACTGGGTCAGCGCTTCCGGATTGCTTTGAGCCTTGCTGGGGGCAACCTGAACCGGTGCGCTGGCGGCAGCCATCACAGCAGCAGAGGAGACGGCGACGGTCTTGGGCTGGTTGAATGCTTTGCCCATGTTGATCAGCTCTTGCTGATAGTCACGGGTCAGCTGGAAGCCCTCTACTTTCGGCATCACGAACTGTTCGCTGCTCACTTGCTGACCACTGACCTTGTCTTTCAGCGTGACTTTCTGATCCTTCAGGAACTGTTTGGCTTCTGCTTCGTTGCGGGGCTTTTTATAGTCCAGCACCAGTTGCTGGTTGTCGGCAGCGGTGAAGTTCAGCACCAGCGGCTCGGCGGTCACCAGCTTGATTTCGTCTCGATTAGAATAATTGCCTTCAAATGCAACCACGAGCTGATGTTTACCAACGCTAAGTGGAAACTTTTTGGTGTTATCGAGTAATGAGGGATTGATTGCTTGACCATCGATCAGCTGGACGACATACGGGGTGGTCACTTCCAATTGGGCATCAGCAAGGGCGCTACCGGCCCACAACAGACCAGCCAGCGCCGGTACCAGAACAGTCAGTTTCATTTCATCTCCTTGAACAGTCAGGCGATTGCCCACTGAAAACAGGGGCTCATTTTTACAGGTTTGGCCTACTGCGGCAATGGCTCTTTCTGGTGCTCGATGTTTGCGCCGCTGTCAGTTTGTTTGTCAATAGTAGCCGGCTTACTTATTCGATCCGCCGTGTAAACGGGGGGAGGGCATCAAGTAATCCCTTGCCATAACGCTTGGTCAGCAGACGCCGGTCCAAAATGGTGACCCGCCCCCGATCGGCCTCTTTGCGGATGAGGCGGCCACAGGCCTGGATCAGTTTGCGCGATGCCTCCGGTACCGTCAGTTGCAGGAAGGGGTTGCCGCCTCGCTGCTCCACCCACTCGGCAGTGGCCTCCTCGACCGGCGAGTTGGGCACCGCAAAGGGGAGCTTGGTGATCACCAGATTGGTAAGGTAGTGACCCGGCAGATCCAGCCCCTCCGAGAAGCTGCCGGTACCAAACAGGATGCTTGCCTGGCCGCCATCGCACTTTTGTTTGTGCAGGGTGAGCAGGGCATTGCGGGAGGCTTCCCCCTGCACCAGCAGTGACAGTCCCTTGGCTCGCAAGCCAACAGCCACCTCATTCATCTGGCGGTAGGAGGAGAAGAGCACCAGACTCGCCTCTTTGCCCGCAAGAATACGTGGCAGCACGCTGATGAGTTCGTTGGTAAAGGCCGGCGAGTTGGGTTCGTGCTCCATCTTGGGCAGATAGAGCTCGGCTTTCTGATAATCAAAGGGGGAGCGCAGGCGCAGATAGCGGGTACCGTCGTGCTCCTTGAGCCCCACCTGATGGCGAAAATAACTAAAGGAAGAGAGGGCGGTGAGGGTTGCGGAGACCAGCACGGCTCCCAGACATTTCGACCAGAGCCACTCCTCCAGCAGATAGCCCACCTCTATCGGTGAAGCGTGCAGCCAGATATCGCCGTCATCGCTCTTGGCCATCCAGCGGGCGAGCGGGGTTTTACCGGTCGGCACATGGCGCCCCAGCATCTCCCACAGGGCGCAGAAACTCTCCAGCCGCTGCAGATGAAAACCGCTCTCTGCCAACAGGGGTTCGGCCTCCTTGCGGCGGATCTCGCCATCTTTCAGCGCTTCACCTATGGCCCCCTGCATTCGATCCAGCGCCCGCAGCGCCTTCTTGCTCGACTCCTTGAGATTCTCCGCCAGCATGGGCAGGGGATCCGGCAGTACCCCTTCGGCGAAGCGGTAGTGGGGTTCCGTGCCAAACAGCCGATCGTTGGCGCTGAGCCACTGCTCGACCGCCTTCAGGTCGGGCTGGATGGAGGCCAGTGCATCCTGCAGTTTGAGTTGGGGGTCGAGCAGGCTCTCCTTATTAAGAGTCCGCGCCAGCTTGCCTGCACTTTGTACCAGCTTCTCCAGCCAGCGACGTGAGCCTTTGATGCTGGCCGACGCCGCGCCATGATCCCGGGCAATGGTGGGCAGGTGATGGGCCTCATCCAGCACATAGATGCACTCATCGGGGGGCGGCAGAATGATGCCGCCCCCCATGGTGAGATCGGAGAGCAGTAGCGCATGGTTCACCACCAGCACATCGGCGCTCTCCATGTCGTTGCGGGCGCGATGAAAGGGGCAGTGCTGGTGATGGCTCAGCGCCTTGTTGCAGGTGTGGCGGTCTGCGGCGATGCGATCCCAGCAAGTGTCGGGAATGGGCTCCGGCCAGTTGTCCCGATCCCCGTCCCACTTGCCATTGGTGTAGGCCTGCCACAGAGCCTGGTAGCGATCTTTGTCGCTGTCAGATGGTTTGGTTTTGCTCAGATTGCCAAAGTCGAGCTCGAAGTTGGCCATCTCGGTGCCACTGGCTGCCTGTTCCAGCAGATGTTCGCAGCAGTAACGCTGACGCCCCTTGACCAGCATAAAACGAAACGGCAGCTCGCTGTGGCGGTGGTAAAAGGGGAGGTCTTTGTGGATCAGCTGCTCTTGCAGGGCCACGGTGGCGGTAGAGATCACCAGCTTCTTCTGGGTGAGCCGCGCTACCGGGATGGCACCTTGCGCATAGGAGAGAGATTTGCCGATACCGGTTCCTGCTTCGGCAACCAGAATACGGCGCTGTTTGTCGTACTCGCCGGTCAGGGTTTTGGCTATCTCTGCCACCAGAAAGTTCTGCTCTTTGCGCGGCACAAAGCCGGGTAATCCATCCGAAATCTGGCGATAGGTTTGACGAATGGTGGCTTTAAGGCGAGTAGAGAGCATGAAGAGAGGGCCAGTTAGGGGTTAATCGAAGGACAAGGATACCCGCAACCCCTTGGTGAGGTCGAGGCAACAGCCATTATCACGGCAGTTTTACGCTGATCAGACCACGTTGGTTGTTTATCAGGTAGTTAGCGTTGTTTGCATGCAAAATAGACTATTTGAGTCCAAATAATCAGCAGGATTCATTGCAAACGTTTTCCCTCCGAGCGAGCCTCAAGTGAGATGTACATCACATTTTCATCTTGGGGACCATGATTTCCATAAAAAGTTCCAAGTTTTTTCATTGCGGTTCAAAAAATCCGGTGCTAGTCTCGGCGGCATAGTGATGCAAAGAACATCGCTAACACAGGGAATAACAACGACTTAGTGTTTAACTTACAGTAGGCATTGGAAACTATGAAAAAGACAATTCTGGCAATTGCTATCCCGGCTCTGTTCGCTTCCGCAGCCAACGCTGCTACCGTGTATGACAAAGATGGCGCCAAATTTGATGTGAACGGTCGCGTGCATGCTCGCTATCAAGGTGAGGAAGACAGCGCGAGTTTTGATACGACTAAAAATAGCTTTGTAAAGGATCAGTTTCAAACCAAGAAGGGCGAGGTCAACACCTATGCCCGTATGGGGCTGAGTGGTAAGGTCGCACTGAATAATACATGGTCTGCTCTGGCCATGGGTGAGTGGCAGGTCGAATCAGAAAACTCAGGTGCTGATGATAAACAGTTCGCTTCGCGTCATGTTTTTGCCGGTTTTGATGGTTCCCAGTACGGTCAATTCCTGTTTGGTCAGACTGATACCGCTGCTAAATGGGGTGTTCGTGACCGTGCCGATATCTTCGAAGAGTTGGGCAACGTAGGCAACTTGGACGACGGTCGTCAAGAAGGCCAAGTGATTTATCGTGGTGCATGGGATGGCGCTTTCTTTAATGCTTCCTACATCAGCCACAACAGCTCCTATTCATCTGATGAGCAAGTTGGTATTAACACCACAGCAGGTGGTCAGAACAATGCTAATGACGCGGGCCTGAAAAACGGTTATGCGGTCGGTGCTGGTTATAACTTCACCAACGGCTTTGGTTTTGGTGCGAGTTACCAAGACAAGAAGTTTGAAGATGTGACCGCAGGAAGCCTTGCTGACGGTGTCGTTGTTACTCTTGGTGATGAGATTGTTCGCGCCAAATCTAAAGAAGATTGGGCTCTGGGCGCGTCTTATGCGTACGATGCCTTCTACGTTGGTGCCATGTATAACCAATCCAAGATTGAGTCTTATGCAGATGAAAGCATGAAAGCTCGTGGTTATGAAATCGCCGGTTCTTATACCATCGATGCTTGGAAGTTGCTTGCTGGCTATAACTTCCTAGAAAGCGAAGCAACTTATACTGGTAAGAGTGCTGGTTATGCCGATATTTTTGACCGTGTAGTACTCGGTGTTGAATATGCATTTACTGGCAATCTGAAGTCTTACGCTAACTATGCAATCGAAAATGCTGGTGAAAAAGACGACCAGTTTGAATTCGGTATGCAGTACAACTTCTAATAAGTTGCACATGAGTAATATCCCGGCTTGAGTCTTTGACCAAGCTACGAATGGCCGAGATGATATCTCGGCCATTTTCTTTTTGGCGTAATTGCTATTGCGTAACGGAGTTCTGGTGAATCGCCGGATTGTAATTTCTAGTGATAGTTGGCAAATTGCCGGTCTCGGTTAATTTGTACAGATCTAGTTATCACCTGACACCGGCCTCAAACCGGTGTCTTGTTTACGCTACTTTAGTGCGCACTTTCTTCGGTATCAATTTCAGACCCTTCTTGAACATGCTGTAGGGGGTCTGACCCTCCATCATCCTGTCCTGATGTGGCCGCTGGGTGTTGTAGTGTTCCAGATCGCTATCCAGCTCTGTCTGCATCTGCTCCACCGACTCATACCAGGTCGTTCTCCCCTTGATAAGGAAGTGTTCATCCAGCAAGGTTCGATGTAGCCGCTCGATAAAGCCGTTGTTCTGCGGCCTGCGCACCTTGGTTGTCCGGTGCTCAATCCCCTCCAGTTGCAGGAACAGCTCGTAGGGATGATGGTCAGGGCGCCCGCAGAACTCGCGCCCGTTATCCGACAGGATGGTCTAGACCCGTGCCTCGTGGGCTTCGAAAAACGGCAGCACTGTTTCATTGAGCACATGAACCGAGGTCACCGACAGCTTGCTGGTGTAGAGCTGCCCCCAAGCGTGGCGACTGTAGCAGTCCAGCACGGTTTGCAGATACCCCTTGCCAACCCCCTTGAGCGCGCCGACGAAGAAGGTGTCGACCGCCACCAGTTCCCCGGTGTAGTGGACCTCAATCTGACGTTCGCGAAACTCGGGGCTGAAGCGCTCGAGCAGGCGAATTTGCTCGTCATTGAGCTCAATGGCCTGCTCACGTGAGTTTTCTCAAGGCGCAGCAAGCGGTCGTGTTTGGAGAGCAAGTCGTGACGTTGCCACACGCCACGCACACCACCCGCACTGACGTTGATGCCTTGCAGAGCCAGTTTTTGCGCGACTCGCAGCGGGCCATGAGCTGGTCTGGTGAGGGCGTAATCGAGGATGGCCTGTTCAATCTCGGGCGCAACCCGATTGGGATGAGCCCCTTTACAACCGGGCAATTTGTCGAGCAATCCCTCGGCACCATAGGTCTGGTAATTACGGCGAATTTCGTAGAACTGCTGACGGCTGTAGCCGATGAGCTTGCAGGCTTTGCTGACGTTATTGAGCTCTTTGGCGAGTTCTAGCAGGCTGAGTTTGCGACGTGCTACTTTCTCGTTGGTGATCATGCAGAGGCTGATAGTATGTTGCAGGTGCAAAAAAGCCCCTTGGCGGGGCTTGGTGTCTGGCAAGGCCGGTGTCGGGGTTATCAATCGAACAGGATGCGGCCGCTGGTGCCGGCATCGCTGTCTTTCCAGCTGGCACCGCTTTTGCGCAGGGTGTAAGTGATGGTCTCCTGCTTGAATTTCAGGTAGTCGCTGCCGCTGTGATTTGGTTTGACCTGATTGCCATCGATATAGGTTTCCCCTGTGGTATCGACGTGAATTTCGGCCACGGTGCGGCCATCGTTAGTGACCGCTTTATAGTTGCCAGCCCACGGGCTCTCGTCGCCATACTGCACGGCCCCTTCCTGAGCGTGCGCTTGGGCATGGGTCTTGTGGCCGTGATGGGTTTTGGCCACGGCACAGCCGGAGATACCGACCGCCAGCAGGCAACCGAGGGCGACATTGAGCAGAGTCTGTTTGGATTTCATCTTCATTTACCTGTATCAAATAATTGCAATGGATAAGGGGTGGAGCCCCCACGGTAGGTGTGGCCCCGCTGAGCCGTGGCTCGAAATCAGTCCTGATTGATGCCAGAAATATGGCCGCGGGCGTCGGTGAGGCAGTGCCAGAGCCGGTCATGGGGCCCTTTGATATCAATCATCATCCCCGCCTGGGAGTCGGCCACATAGTCGAGGGTCAGTTTGCTGCGGCTGACGCCCGCTTTTCTGGCAACGGCGTTCATGCATGCGTTCTCGGCAACCTTGGTTTGTGCAGTGCTGCCGTTGTAGGCACTGCTACTGGTGCTCTCATCATCATCGCCGTCGTCATCGTTCTCATCGTCATTGAGCTGGCAGGCGCCGCTGTCGCCATTTTTGACAAAATAGGTGATGCCCCAGTCGCCATTTTTCACCATGGAGAGGGTGGTGCGCCCCTTGCTCGCCTCGTAGAAATTTGAATTCACTTTTTTAAGCGGAACTTGCTGGTTATTGATATAAGCCGTGCCATCTTCGACGCGAAGATTAATATGTCCAGGACAGCTGGCGGATAAATCAGGCACCCCTGCATATGCGGTTCCGGTCATGACCAATACAGAGAGAGCAAGCAGCTTTTTTTTCATCAGATAACCTCAAATCAACAAGGATCAGCAAGTGTGATGTCGTCAAAATAACGGTTGCTATGCCTTAACGTTATTTCTGTGCCCATTGCACACCTGTTATCGGTAGCCCGCAGTCAGTCGTTTCAGTGCGCCTCGTCCTGCCGGGATGACGCCAAATTTAGCAGTCGGGTGATGTAAGTAAAATAAAACAGGATTAATTGGATTCATAAAATATGAAAAACTATAAATCATTTAAAACAAGGGGTTAGGTGCTGTTCAAGTCACTGTGCAAATGATGGAGGACCTCCGGGTTGGTTCCTTATGGACATCGATAAAGTTGGCCATCGGTCTGTGATGTCGGGCGTTTGGTATTTTTCCTGTTGCAAGCGGGCACAGGCTGGCGACATCACAGGGCCAATCAGCCATTGCGCGCAGTAAATACACAGACAAAAAACTCCAATATTCGGTGTGTGAGGGTGGCAAAATGGGCCTGCCAGCAGGAAGGTATTTTTACCTGATATGACTGGATCGTGAGAAATATGAAAGGGGGCGGATCAATAAATCCTCCGCCAATAGGGCGTGATTATATGGAGTGTTAATGTACTTTCCCTGAGGATTGCCCACTCGTGGCAGGAAAATATAACGACTTAGAAACTCATGGCCAACCCGATGGAATAACCGCTGGTGTTGTGGCTGAACATATAGCGGGCAACCAGCCGGGTACGGGTGACTATGATGTCGTACTTGCTGCTGTCCAGCTCCAGACCGGCGCCGATCGAGTTGAGGGAGTCAAAGCCAAGCAACCCCCGCTGTTCCCCCAGATATGCGGTATGAGCCCCCTCCAGTACATAGCGTAACGGTCTGTCGAGCAGGGTCCAGTGGAATAGCGGGGCCCGGCGGCGCAGATAGAGACCGAGGTTCTCCGCCTCGGCGTGACCACGGACGCTGGTCGAGGTACCGCCAAAGCTCTGCAGGTGCTGGTAGGAGTAGCGCACTTCGATATCGATATCCTGCGTCTTTGAAAAGAGCTCGTAGTCGAGCATCAGCGAGCCGCCCAGTCCGTACATATTGAGCTGTCCGCCATCGAGAAAATCCAGCGAATAGCCCTTGGTGCGCTCCAGCAGCCAGTTGCCGATCCGCAGATCGCTTGCCATGGTACCGAGCGAGACGTTGGCGATGGGGCGCAGCACCCAGTGGCCACCGTGCGGGTCTTCATGGAGGGCGATATCCCAGCCGATCCCGCCAGAGGCGGTCAGGCTGTTCCACTTGGTCGGGAGGGTGCGGCTCTCGGTGCCGTTGCTCACCACAAACTGGGGATCGTAGCGGCTAAAGCCGATCGCCCCTTCCAGATAGATGGGCACGGCTTCACTCATGGTGGCGCCGCCGCCGATCTGGGTCATGTTGAGGGCGGCAGATTGATTGGTGCCGCTGCCGATATCGAGGTTGCTGGCGGTGATGTCAGGCACCACGGTGAAGGTCATCAGCGAGAGCACCGCATTGGCGCGCTCCTGTGCCCACTCCTGATCCTGTGTTGCAGCTTTGACGGTGCTGCCGGATAGCGCCAGCAGCATTGGCAACAACATCTGCAATAAAGAGGAGCAAGAGCGGTGCATGAGTGTGGTTCCCGATAAGCGGCTTCTGGTTGCCCTGATTTTACTGTAGCGAGCTTCCTGCCGGTTGGCACGAAGCTAAGAGGGGGGAATAGGCGTCGCTTGCGGTCGGTTGCCGTTTGGGGGCAAGCCTTTGCCACACCAACGGCACGCCTTTGCAGTTTGTCGCTAAAGCTTGGCCTCTTGCCGCCGATATCTCTTGTGAGATCGTGTGGAGGGCAAGCAATTGAACGCTTGGGTGTTGGGGTTGGTCAGCATATCCGTGAGTATGCAGTTACAGGCTGGGGTCACCGAATTTGGTGCCGGTCTGGATCAATCCGTCTGGCGTTTGACCTCCGATACCCAGATTGAGTGTCGCCTCGAGCACCCTATTCCCAACTGGGGAACGGGGGCCTTTGTCAGCCGCGCCGGGCGCAAGATAAACCTCGACTTCGAGCTCAAGGGCAAGCGGCCGCAGGCCCAGACCCAGACGGTGAGCCTTGGCATCATGCCACCGGTATGGCGCCCGGGAATAGCCGGGCGAGAAGTGAGTCAACTGCGCTTCTATCAGCAGTTTGATGGACTGGTGGAGGGGCAGACTGCCTGGACCATGCTCGACGAGCTGGAGGGGGGGCGGATGCCGACCTTCCAGTATCGGGACTGGTATCGCCAGAACCGCGCGGTGCGGGTGTCCCTCTCGTCGGTCAACTTTCGGGTGAAATATCAGGCCTTTATCGACTGCCTGAGTGGGCTCTTGCCCTACAGCTTCAATGACATCGCCTTTAGCGTTCTTACCTACGACAAGAACAGTGATCAGCTCTCCATTCCCTCCAAGCGGCGGTTGGCGATGATCAGCGAGTTTATCAAGGCGGACAAGAGCATCGACGTGGTGGTGATCGACGCCTACAGCGACAGCTATGGCGGCCGCTGGCCGAACCTGAAACTCTCCGAGAAGCGGGCCGATGCCATCAAGAAGGTGTTTGTCGATCTGGGGATTGATCCCGGCAAGATCTCGGTGGAGGGACATGGCGAGAAGCAGCACGTTGCCTCCAACGAAACGGAGCAGGGTCGTGCCAAGAACCGGCGGGTGGTGATCAGTATGGGGCGCAATGGCGAGATCTAGTGCTGTCCCCGGCAAAGAGGCATAAAAAAGAGCGCATCTGCGCTCTTTTTTGATCCTGCCATTAGGCAGTGGGATTAGGGCAGCTTAGAAGCTGTCACCCAGCCCTGTACCGGCATCTTTCTTGGCAATCAGTTCAATCTTGTAACCGTCCGGATCTTCGACGAAGGCGATGACGGTGGTGCCACCCTTGACCGGGCCCGGCTCGCGGGTGATCTTGGCACCGGCGGCGCGCAGCGCTTCGCAGGTGGCATAGATGTCGTCCGCTTCCAGCGCGATGTGGCCATAGGCAGAGCCCAGTTCGTACTCGCTCACCCCCCAGTTGTAGGTCAGCTCGATCACCGCTTCATCCTTCTCGTCACCGTAACCGACGAAGGCCAGGGTGTACTTGTACTCGCTGTTCTCGCTCTTGCGCAGCAGCTTCATGCCAAGGACACGGGTGTAGAAGTCGATGGAGCGTTGCAGATCGCCGACACGCAGCATGGTATGCAGAATTCTCATTGCTCAGTTCTCCGGGTTGGTGATGTGTACTGCTTTCAATCTCGGTTGCGAGGCCATCAGCTTTCTGGATAGACCTTCTCTTTGTACTCGCAGAGGTCCTCGATGATACAGGAACCACAACGGGGCTTGCGAGCCAGACAGGTGTAACGTCCGTGCAGGATCAGCCAGTGGTGGACATCCAGCTTGAACTCGGCGGGTACCACTTTGAGCAGCTTTTCCTCCACCTGATCCACGTTCTTGCCCACCGCAAAACCAGTGCGGTTCGATACCCGGAAGATATGGGTATCGACAGCGATGGTGGGCCAGCCAAAGGCGGTGTTGAGGACCACGTTGGCGGTCTTGCGGCCGACGCCGGGCAGGGCTTCCAGCGCTTCGCGGTTCTCCGGCACCTCGCCGCCATGGCGCTCCAGCAGGATGGCGCAGGTCTTGATGACGTTCTCGGCCTTGGTGTTGAAGAGGCCAATGGTCTTGATGTACTCCTTGAGCCCCTCAACCCCGAGATCCAGCATCCCTTGCGGGGTGTTGGCCACCGGATAGAGCTTGTCGGTCGCCTTGTTGACGCTGACATCGGTCGCCTGCGCCGAGAGCAGCACGGCGATCAACAGCTCGAATGGCGAGTTGAAGTTGAGCTCTGTGGTGGGGTGGGGGTTGTTTTCCCGCAGTCGCTCGAGGATCTCTCTGCGTTTCTGGTTGTTCATGCCTTGCGTCCGATCATAGCTCGGTCGCCCGGACGCGGGCCGGGGCAACGTTGCAGTGGGCTATGGTAGCGGCCTGTTTGCGGTCCCGCCAGTCGTTGATGGCGTTCTTGGCGGCGATCAGCAGCCCCAGCCCGATAAAGCCGCCAGGCGGCAAAATCGCCAGCAGCAGGCTTGCATCGGCGTGGAACAGCTCGATGCGCAGGGATTTGGCCCACTCGCCCAGCAGTAGCTCGGCGCCATCAAACAGGGTGCCCATGCCGATGATCTCGCGCATGCCGCCCAGTACAAGCAGCACCAGGGTAAAACCAAGGCCCATCATCAGACCGTCGAGGGCCGCCAGCAGCGGCGGGTTCTTGGAGGCATAGGCCTCGGCGCGGCCTATGATGACGCAGTTGGTGACGATGAGGGCGATAAAGATGCCGAGCGCCTGATAGAGGCCATAGGTGTAGGCGTTCATCAGCAGCTGCACGCTGGTCACCAGCGAGGCGATGATCATCACATAGACAGGGATGCGAATATCCTTCGGCACCCAGTTGCGCACCAGCGAGACGGCGAGGTTGGAGCAGACCAGCACCGCCATGGTGGCAAGGCCCAGCCCCAGCGCATTGGTAAAGGTGGAGGAGACGGCGAGGGTAGGGCAGAGCCCCAGCACCTGCACCAGCGAGGGGTTGTTCTTCCACAGCCCCTGACTCATCAGCTCCTTGAGCTCGCCCTTGCGGCTTTCCAGCTCGGCAATCGGGGCTGCGCCCGTTTCAATCTGTTCCATCTGGTTCATGATGGTTCGACTCCGTTAGTTCGCCGCCGGACAAGCCGGGGCGTTGCTGAGCAGTTCGGGTTGCTCCTGCTGCAGTTTAAGCAGGTTCTTCACCGCCTTGACCACGGCACGCGGGGTGATGGTGGCGCCGGTAAAGGCATCGAACTCGCCGCCATCCTTCTTCACCGCCCACTGGGGCTCGTTGTCATGGGTCAGGAATTTTCCGGCAAAGCTGTTGATCCAGTCTGATTTCTTCAGCTCGATCTTGTCACCCAGGCCCGGGGTCTCGTTGTGAGCGAGCACGCGCACGGCGGTGATGGTGCCCTTGGCATCAAAGCCCGCCACGATGCGGATCGCCCCGCTGTAGCCATCCGGCGCGATCGCCTCCAGCGCATAGCCGGTCACCACGCCATTTTTGCTGGCGGTATAGAGGGCTTGCGGCTGATCGCTGCCGAGATACTTCCTGCTGGTGACTTGCTTGCAGCTGGCTACCAGATCGTTGTCATAGCTCCCCTCCGGCAGCAATACCGAGAGGGTCTGCTGCTTCTCCAGCTGCTGCTGGTGGGCGATTTTATCCTTGGTCAGTTCGTTGGTCAGTACCACCAGCGCGGTACAGCCGAGCGCGAACATCGCCAGAATTAGGCCGTTCTTGCGCATGCTCTTTAACATGTCCGGGCTCCGTCAGCTGTGATAGGGGAAAAGGGCAGAAACATCATTGGCGACGAGCTCCATACACTTTCGGGCGAGTCAGGCTGTCAATAAACGGCACACAAAGGTTGGCCAGCAGCACGGCGAAGGCGAACGCATCGGGATAGCCGCCAAAGCGGCGAATGATGTAGACCAGCACCCCGATCAGCACGCCATAGACCAGTCGGCCGCGCGGCGTGGTGCAGGCGCTGACCGGATCGGTGGCGATAAAGAAGGCCCCCAGCATGGTGGCGCCGCTAAAGAGATGGAACATGGGCGTGGCAGTCGCATCCGGGCTCACCAGATAGCCGATGGTGGAGGCCGCCAGCAGGGCACCGAGAATGGCGGTGGGAATGCGCCAGTTGATCACTTTCTGTTGCAGCAGGAACAGGCCGCCCAGCAGATAGCCGAGGTTGACCCAGCTCCAGCCGATGCCGCCCCAACCCTCAAACAGCGGGCCGCTCAGGATCTCGCCGGTGGTGAGCCCCTGAGTCAGGCCGGTTTTCAGGGTATCGAGGGGGGTCGCCATGGTGAGACCATCCACCCCCTGCTTGAGCTGGGCCATGCTATAGCCGTCGAGGCTAAAGCCGGTGAAGATCACCGACGCCGCATCACCAAAGCCGAGGCTGTAGGCGCGCACGCTCTCCGGCGGCAGCCAGCTGGTCATCTGCACCGGGAAGGAGACCAGCAGCAGCACATAGGCGACCATGGCCGGGTTGAACAGGTTCTGACCCAGTCCGCCGTAAAGGTGCTTGGCGACAATGATGGCAAAGGCCGTGCCCACCACCAGCATCCACCATGGCAGCAGCGGCGGCAGGGAGAGACCGATCAGCACGGCGGTGAGCGCCGCACTGCCATCCATCAGGGCAGGCTTGATGGCGCGGCCCCGCAGCTTGAGCACCAGCGCCTCACACAGCAGCGCGGTCACTAACGCCAGCAGGATCTGGATAAAGGAGCCCCAGCCGAAGAACCAGGTCTGGGCCAGCAAGCCCGGCACGCAGGCCAGGATCACCAGCAGCATCAGGGTTCGGGTCTGTTTGCGGTTATGGGCAAACGGCGCAGTCGCAATATTGAACATGAGTCTGTCGATTACCTTGTGGTTGTTCGGTCGGCTGACGGGGCATCTTCCGCGGCGGTTTCGGCAGCTCTGGCTGCCTCGGCCGCCAGCTTCTTCGCCTTGGCGCGGGCCACCGCGGCTGCAATGGCCGCTTTTTTCGGATCAACCGGGGCATCAGCCGCAGGGGCGCTCGCTTCAGGCGCGGCAGTGACGGCAAGTGGTTGCTCACTGCTGGCAGCATCGCTTTGCATCGGTTCAGCCGGTGCGCGCTCACCCTCAGTTCCGGCACTCTCTACCTGAGTACCGGCACTCTCTACCTCAGCACTGATACGCTCGCTCTGCTGCGCCCGCTTTTTGGCCTTGGCCCGGGCGATGGCTGCGGCGATAGCGGCTTTCTTGGGATCGACCGCTTCGCTGGCTGCCATATCGCTGTGGCTGGTGGTTACTTCGCTCTTGGCTAGCGCCACGTCGCGGGTCTGTGCGCTGGCAGCTTGCTCACTCTGCGCATCTTCAGCACCGGCATTTTCTACCTCAGCACTGGTACTTGCGCCCTGGTGGGCCAGCTTTTTGGCCTTGGCGCGGGCAATGGCAGCGGCGATAGCGGCTTTCTTGGGATCGACCGCTTCGCTGGCCGCAGATGGCGCATCGCTTTGGGTTGCAGCAGTTTTGTTGGTGCCAGCGGTTGCTGTCAGATCGCCCTCAGCACTGTCACCCTGCTGGGCCGCCTTTTTGGCTTTGGCCCGCGCGATGGCAGCAGCAATAGCGGCTTTCTTGGGGTCAACTGCTTCGCTGGCAGCAGATGGCGCATCGCCTTGCGAGCCTGCGTCGGCTGCCGCGCTGATATCTGCGCTTACCGGTTCACCATTCGCCTCGGCCTTTTTGGCCTTGGCTCGGGCAATGGCGGCGGCAACCGCAGCTTTTTTCGGATCAACCTCTGCCTTTTGCTGATCAGCATCTACCACTGGGGCAGCAGCGGTTTCGGCTGTAGCAGGCTCAGCGCTATCGCCAGCCTGAGTCGCTTTCTTGGCTTTGGCACGAGCAAGAGCCGCGGCGATGGCTGCTTTCTTGGGATCGCTGGCGGGGTCAACTGCCTCGGCGGGTTGCGCCGCAGCGGCTGTTTCGCTGTTTGCGCTCTCCGCCAGCTTGGCGGCGCGGCGCGCTTCCGCTTCCCGTTTGCGGGCTTCGCGGGCGGCAATCACGGCGCTATTGTCAGGCAAGCCCTCGGCGGTGGCCGCAATGGCTGTGATGGGGGCATCCTGCTTGGCCTTGATGCGGGCGAGGGCGGCTGCCACCGGATCTTCGCCGCCTGCGGCCGTCATGGTCTGACGGCGCTGGGCGGCGGCTTCGGCATGGCGCGCTTCGCGGGCCGCTTTCTCCCGCTCGAAACGGGCCTGCTTGGCCTCGAAACGCTGCTTGGCGCGCTCAGCCTTTTCGGCCTCGGCACGGGCTTCGCGAATGTCATCCTTGGCGATCTTGTAGTACTGCACCAGCGGGATCTCGCTCGGGCAGACCCAGGCGCAGGCACCGCACTCGATGCAATCCATCAGGTTGAGCTTCTCGGCCTTGTCGTACTCTTTGGCCTTGCTGTACCAGTAGAGCTCTTGCGGCAGCAGGCTGGCCGGGCAGGCATCGGCACAGGCGCTGCAACGGATGCAGGCCTGCTCCGGGCCGGGTGCGGGCAGTTCGGCTTGCGTCGGCGCCAGCAGGCAGTTGGTCGCCTTGACCACCGGCACCATGGCGTGGGGCAGGGTAAAGCCCATCATGGGGCCCCCCATGATCACCCGCTGCTCCGCTTCCGGTTGCAGTTCGAAACGCTGCAACAGCCAGCGTACTGGCGTGCCGAGGCGCACCCAGGCGTTGCCGGGCTTTTTGAAGCTGTCGCCGGTGAGGGTAACGATCCGCTCGATCAGCGGTTCGCCGTCGATGATGGCGCGCTTGATGGCAAACACGGTGGCGACGTTGAGCACCATGATGCCGATATCGACCGCGCGGCCTCCCTTGGGCACCTGACGGCCGGTGAGCAGTTCGATAGTCTGCTTGGCACCGCCCGAGGGGTACTTGGTCGGCACCGTCTTGACCAGCACATCTTCATCGGTGGCGTGACGGGTCAGTTGCTCGATCGCCTCGGGCTTGTTGTCTTCCACCCCGATCAGGGTGAGTTTCGGTTTGAGCAGGTGCTTGAGCACCCGGATGCCATCCATGATCTCGTCGGCGTACTGCTGCATCAACCGATCGTCGGTGGTGATATAGGGTTCGCACTCCAGCCCGTTGACGATCAGGATCTCGGTGAGCTGGCCGCGGCCGTCGAGCTTGCTGTGGGTCGGGAACACGGCGCCGCCAAGGCCCGCTACCCCCGCCTGCTGGATGCGCTCGAGCAGCTCACCCCGCTCCAGATTCCAGTAATCGGCTTTGCCGTTGCGCTCGCCCCACTCATCCTCCCCATCCGGGGTGAGAATGACGCAGAGATCGCCGAGCCCGGAGGGGTGGGCAACCGTGTGGTTGCCAATCTCGGTGATGGTGCCGGAGGTGGAGGCATGAACAGGGACGACCCGCCCCTTGGCATAACGGGTCAGCGGCTGCCCTTTTTTGACCTTGTCGCCCACCTGCACCAGCAGATCGCCGGCGGGGCCTGCATGCTGGCGCAGCGGAATAATGAGGCGCGGTGGCAGACCGGCGTCTACCACCGGGCTCTGGCTTGATTGCAGCTTGTTGTCGGCGGGATGAATGCCACCGTGAAAGTCCCAGAGCGTGCCGGCTTTGATACGTTCGAGTAAGGAATGCATGGTTGCTCCGCTGTTTATTCCACTATCTTGACCGGAATCTTGCCCGGAACATGCACGTTATTGAGATCCCACTTCCAGTTATCGACCGTGGTAGGCACCGGGATCATCTCGATGCAGTCGGTCGGGCAGGGATCGACACAGAGATCGCAACCGGTGCACTCGTTGGCAATCACGGTATGCATCGCCTTGGTGGCGCCGACGATGGCATCCACCGGGCAGGCCTGAATGCACTTGGTGCAGCCGATGCACTGATCTTCGTGGATAAAGGCGACCTTCTTGACCGGCACGGCGGCCTCGTCACTGCCCCCCAGCGGCTGGGGCTCGACCCCCATCAGATCGGCAATCTTGCGCATGGTGGCCTCGCCACCGGGTACGCACTTGTTGATCTGATCGCCGTTGGCGAGCGCCTCGGCGTAGGGTTTGCAGCCGGGATAGCCGCACTGGCCACACTGGGTCTGGGGCAGCAGGGCATCGAGCTGATCGACGATGGGGTCTGCTTCCACATGAAACTTGACTGCGGCAAAGCCCAGGATAATCCCGAACGCCAGCGCCAGCAGGGTGAGCACCAGAATGGCAAAGAGAATATGGATCATGGTTATATCTTGATAAGGCCGGTAAAGCCCATAAAGGCCAGCGACATCAGACCGGCGGTGATCATGGCAATCGACACCCCGCGAAACGGCGCGGGCACATCGGCGGCGACCAGACGCTCGCGCATGGCGGCAAACAGGATCAACACCAGCGAGAAGCCGGTGGCGGCGCCAAAGCCGTAGATCACGCTCTGGATAAAGTCGTGTCGCTCATTGATGCTGAGCAGCGCCACCCCGAGCACCGCGCAGTTGGTGGTGATGAGGGGCAGGAAGATCCCCAGCAGGCGATAGAGGGTCGGGCTGCTCTTGCGCACCACCATCTCGGTAAACTGCACCACCACGGCGATCACCAGAATAAAGGCGAGGGTGCGCAGATAGGCGATATCCAGCGGCAGCAGGATATAGTGCTCCACCAGATAGGAGCTGGCACTGGCGAGGGTCATCACGAAGGTGGTCGCCAGCCCCATGCCGATGGCGGTTTCCAGCTTGCCGGAGACCCCCATAAAGGGGCAGAGGCCGAGGAATTTCACCAGCACGAAGTTGTTAACCAGCACGGTGCCGATCAATAAAAGCAGGTACTCAGTCATCAATTACCGTCACTGAAAGTCGGGTTATCGGGGTTTGAAGGCGGGCGGTATTATCTGACGTTAGGGCCAGTTAAACAACCGCAAGGCCGCATGGTTATTATGCAACTGGATAATTTAGCCGGGGTTTTGGGCGAGAATCCGGTGGGTTTTGCGTCATCTTCCCACCGGGTGAGAAGCCTTACTAACCAACAGCCAGTTTGGCGGCCTCTTTCCACATAAATGGCGGCATCGGAGTAGTGAGACGCCATTTAATGTTCATCGGTTGGCTGCCAGTGTGGGATACGTACTCCACCTCACCAAAGTTCACAAAGCCAAGGGTGCGGCCAAATTCATCTTTGCTCTGCTCGCGGACGAACAGAAACAAGCGCTTACCTTCTGCTCTGTGGTTTATGTAACTCAGCCCTTTACCCCGTTCTGGGCGAGCGCTGTTTTGGCTCTGCCAATGAAACAGCGACTCGTTGATGGCGTAGTCGTGATAACGGGTAGTGGGGGAGAAGTGCTGTTCCGTTTTGTTCAAGGTCACGAACAGCAACTCGATATGTTGCTCTGCAATGACATAGACCCCTTCGCGAGCCGTGGGTTGCTGCGCGAAGGTGGTCGCGCCAAAGCCAACCAGCACCTGCTCTCTGGCATAGCGAGCATGCAGTTGCAGCGGATTACCGGGAAGGCTTGGCATGGCGCTTTGTTCGTGCTGCACCCGGTTGATCAGCATGGGTAACAGATCTGCCAGCTCGGCCCTTAACTCTGGTTGATTGAGTTGTTTCAGGCTGTGCGCCAAGGAGCTAAAGCCAGCAGTGGGGCCGCTCTGTTGCCAGAAGTCGTAATGGCACATCAAGGCCATACGTTCATCGTGTTCGGCCGTTAAGGTAAAGGCGTTTTCCACCAAGGTTTGTAAGAATTTCAAGTAATGGAGCGCATCGCAGCCCAATAGCCGGGTTTTGATGGCCCGGGTGTAGAGGGTCGACAGCTTCTCATCGCTCATTTCAGAAATGGTATGGTTGCTAGCCTGTTTGACCAAGGCGCTCCAGTTACCGCGCTTGTAGATCTCCTCAAGGCTGATGTGAGGGTAGAACTTCAAAAAGTTCGCCAGCGTCAGCGGTAAATCACAATCCAGTGAGAAACGGCGGATCAGGCCCATTAGGCGTGAGGTATTGAGGGTCGCCTTTTTGATATTGCTCAGAATTAACTCTTGGGTCTGTTTTGAAAGTTCGATGCGGCAGCCCAAGGGGACGTGAGGGAAGCCCTGTTTGATCTCGTGGCTGATCGCCTTATTAGTTTTACCCACCAGTGCCCGGAATTTCTGGGCAAAGTCATACTCAGCACGGGCATTGCCAACAAAGTCCAACACGGTGCAGCACTCTTTATCGCTCGCCAGCCGCAGGCCGCGCCCTAATTGCTGCAAGAAGATAGTGAGGCTTTCCGTTGGTCGTAAAAACAGCAAGGTATCGACTTCCGGGATATCAACCCCTTCGTTGAAGATGTCCACCACGCAGAGAATATTGATAACCCCAGTGCGCAAATCTTGTTGTTTACTATGCCGCTCGTCTCGATTATCGCTGGTGAGGATGTCAGCCTTGATGCCCTTCAATAAAAATGCCTTGCACATAAAGTCGGCATGTTCACGGCTCACACAAAATGCCAGCGCTTTGATCTTGGTAATATCGGTGACGATCTCATTGAGGCTCTGGACTATTTTCTGTACCCGCTGCTGATTGTGGGTATAGATATTGGTGAGTTCAGTGATGTCATAACGGCCATTTTTCCAAGCCACTTGGCGCAAGTCAGTATCATCATCGATACCAAAATATTGGAACGGACAGAGATGGCGACGATTGATGGCCTCGGGCAAGCGGATCTCTGCTGCGATGACACCACAAAAGTCGGCAAGAATATCACCGCCATCATGGCGCTCTGGCGTTGCGGTTAATCCCAACAGAATGTGAGGTTCAAAGGCGGCGAGCAGACCGCGATAACTGGCCGCCGCAATATGGTGAACCTCATCAATGACGATGTAATCGAAATAATCTGGGCTAAGACGTAAATTAGCCAGCTGGTTATTCAAGGATTGCACCGAGGCAAATAGTTGACGGTAGTGGGTTGGCACGGCGCCGCCGACTAAGAGTTCGCCAAAATTGGATTGCTTGAGCACACCGCGGTACGAGGCTAATGCTTGGCGCAAGATCTCCTCTTTGTGGGCGACAAACAGGAACTTGGCGTCGGGTTTGGTTTTCAGAAAACGCGCAAAATCAAAAGCGGAGATCAGGGTTTTCCCTGTACCGGTGGCCGCAACCACCAAGTTACGGAAGCGCTGGTGTAAAGCGCGCTCCATCGCCAATTGTTCAAGGATCTCCAGTTGATGGGGAAACGGCGTGATATCAAAAAAATAGGCAGGGCTATTTTTGTCCCCATCCCCACGGGCCTCTTGCAGTGCATGCTGCAATTTTGTACGGCTTTCGAGCTTGCCATCAAACAGCTCAAAATCATCGGATTCCCAATAGGTTTCAAAGGTGCTCAGGGATTTCTCGATAATATGCGGGATCTCTTGCGAGGTGATTTTTAGGTTCCACTCCAAGCCGCTGGTGAGGGCAGAGTGAGAGAGATTGGAGGAACCTATATAGCCGGTATGAAAGCCGGTATTTCGGCAAAAGAGATAGCTCTTGGCATGCAACCGCTCGCGCTGGGTGTTATAGCTGAGTTTGACTTCGGTATTGGGGAGGCTGGCTAAAAATTCAACTGCCTTGGCGTCGGTCGCCCCCATATAAGAGGTAGTAATTACTTTTAATTGGCGGCCGCTGCGAGTGAACTCTTCCAGCTCATGACGGAAAATACGGATACCTGCCCATTTGATAAATGAGACCAGCCAGCAGATGCTATCTGCAGATAATATCTCCCGTTTAATCTCCGATTCCATCGACAAACCCGCATTGCTGCCACAAAACAGTTCGCTCTGAGTGAGACCTGTCAGAGGGAAAATATCCTCGGCATATTGCTTTAAATTGGCGGAGATGGGGTTATCCAACTGGTAAAGCGCGGTCAGAATTTTCCCCTGACTATCGATGAGGTTCTCGCCAATAAAGTCTGGGTCTTGGGTGCGATCCTTTAGCCAAAGCAATAACTGGTTAGCCAGCTCGATCTGCCGTTGCAACTGATCCTCTCCAGTTACCGAGCCCACCGCATATTCCAAAACCCGGCTCAGAAATCTGGATAACCAAACTGCCGCTTCGGCAGGTTCAAGTTGGCGTTCCCCTACGTAAAAGCGCTCGCGGTCGAGTCGAGATGTCAGCAGTTGAGTAATGAGCTGTTCATAAATACCGCATTGTTGCATCACGCACG
>NZ_JBFODN010000085.1:0-1721 GCF_040908345.1 Aeromonas sp. R3-1 | reverse complement strand
ATACCCCGTGGAGGGGTTCCCGAGCGGCCAAAGGGATCAGACTGTAAATCTGACGGCTCTGCCTTCGAAGGTTCGAATCCTTCTCCCTCCACCATCATTCAGAAAACCCGGCTTGGTGCCGGGTTTTCGCATTTCTGGGCCTCTTAATCCGCTATCCCTCTACACTGCCAACCTTTATCACCGTTTGCCTGCTGCCGAGCGCGCAATAAAAAACGGGAGGCCTGCGCCTCCCGTTTACTCTCATCTCAGCCCTGTTACGGGGCGAAGCGTTACAGGGTAAAGCGATAGAAGATATCGACCGCCTGAGCCACTCCGCTCATCGCCTGCAGATAGAGCCGTGGCAATACCTCGTAGCGCAGCTTGAATTCGGCGATGGGACTGAAGACCCCGACCCCGTACTGGAACTGCAAACCCGGCAGCAGATAGGCCGACAGAGTCACCTGGGTGTTGTCACCACTGCCCGCGGTATCGAGGGAGACATCGCTCATCCCCAGCGACTCGCCGATACTCGACACCACGCCATTGGCCTGATTGACCGCACCGGCCACCAGCAGGCCGTTGAAACCGCCATCCTCACCGCCGGTCTGCAACCCTTTGCCGCGCAGCAGATAGGATAGCTGTTCCGACTGCGCCATCTGCGGCTCGGAGTAGACCGTGATTTCAGGCTTGCTGGCAGGGCCAGTCACCCGCACCCCGACCGTCACCTGACCCTCGATGGTATCGGGATCCCGGTTGGCCTCGATGTTGAGGAAGGGCCGATCCAGCGGACCGGAGAAGAGGATCCGCCCCTCCTTGATGATGAGGTTCTGACCGTAAGCCTTGAAGCGGCCGTTGGTCAGCACCAGCTGGCCATTGCCAGCCAGCGGCTTCTCGGGATCCTGACGGATATTGAGGCCACCGGAGACATCGGTCTTCAGCCCCATGGCATCAAGCTTCACATCGTTGCCAAGGCGGATCGCCACCTTCATCGCCAGCGGCAGGCTGGCCTGCTTGGTAACCGGGGGCAGATCGTCATAGACCACCGTCACATCGTCTGAGACCGCCACCGCCGAATCCGGCAGGCTCTTGACCAGAATACGTGCCCAGGGAATATCCACCTGACCGGTAATGCGGGTCTCCTCCCCCAGCGACACCGCGATATCGGGCGAGACTCTGACCCTGCCCATGCCCGGATATTGCGCCTCCAGATCCTTGCCCTGAATGGTGAGGCTGCCGCTGACCGGCATCTTGGCCCAGCTGAGCCAGCCGCCCAACGCCAGCGGTCCCTTGCCCACCAGCATGGAGCCATCGAGCTCGGCGCGATTGCCCTCGATCTTGAGGTGGGTCACCAGCTTGGTCAGGGTCACCATATCGGAGTGAGTCTGCACTTCACCGTCACGCAGGTTGAGCTGACCAAACAGCAGGGGCGCTGCCAGCGTGCCGTCGAAACGGGCATCGGCGGAGATGATCCCTTGCAGGGAGCGCACCTCAGGGATGAGCGGCGCAAAGGTATTAAGCTTGAGGTCGTCAAACTTGAGCTGACCGCCGAGCAGACCGCGACCGGCAGGCTCCCTGATCAGCAAATCGGTATCGATATTGCCGATCTGCTTGGAGGCAAAATCGAGGCGAATGGCCGCCTGCTGCCGCTCGAAATCCAGGGCCAGAGCCAGCTGCTGATAATCAGTCTTGAGACCATCTGCCACAAAAGTGCCCGGCGTGGTGCGCACCACCGCATGCAGGGT
>NZ_JBFODN010000084.1:0-18797 GCF_040908345.1 Aeromonas sp. R3-1 | reverse complement strand
CATCCTACTTTGAAAGGTTTTAATAGTCTGACAAGTGAGTATGAAGAACAACATTTTCAATGTTTTATAAAAGCAGGGAGTACTGTAGGAAGTTATATTAAGGATGTCGATGGTGAACGATATGCAAATCCATTTAAAGATAGTGAATATATGGTTTCCTTGAGAAAAATTTTAGTCATGTCTTATGAGGGGCTATTGAAGCCGACTTTAGATGATGAATATTCATCTCGTTTTATCTCGTTAACAATAGATTGTGTTAGGCGTATGCGGAATTTGACTGTAGAAGAAAATACTATTTTGGCAGAAAAGGAACTGTCACTATTGGAGCGACGCTTAACAACGTATAAAAATTTAGTTGAGCTGGCCGTGCATCTTGACTAAATAAAGCCGGGATAACCCGGCCTTACTATCCGCTTATTTATTATGCCGCTTATAAAGCCGCTGAACGACATCCTGTAATCCCAGCCCTTCGTTTTGCAACAGCACGGTCAGGTGGTAGAGCAGATCGGCGGATTCGTTGATAAGCTCCTCCCGATCCTTGGCCATGGCGGCCAGCGCAACTTCCACACCCTCTTCACCCACCTTCTGGGCGATGCGCTTGGTCCCTTTGCCGTAGAGGCTGGCGGTGTAGCTGGTGGCCGGATCGGCCCCTTTGCGGGCGGCCAGCACTTGCTCCAGCTCTGCCAAAAAACCGAGCGGTGGCAGAGGGTGGCCGTTAAAGCATGAGGTAGTGCCCTTGTGGCAAGTGGGGCCGACGGGGTTGGCGGCGATCAGCAGAGAGTCCTGATCGCAGTCGGTGCTGATGGCCACGAGGTTGAGCACATTGCCCGAGCTTTCACCCTTGGTCCAGAGCCGCTGTTTGCTGCGGCTAAAGAAGGTGACCTGACCGGTAGTCTGGGTCTTTTCCAGCGCTTCGCGGGTCATAAAGCCCTGCATCAGCACCTCGCCGCTGGCGGCATGCTGGACGATGGCGGGGATCATGCCATCGCATTTTTCCCAATCGAGCTGCTCGGCAAGGGGGCGCGCGCTGGCGGTGGTTTGTGTGTTATCTGAGAAGTTATTCACGGATGGCGACTCCTTCGTTTTTCAGCCAGCGTTTCAATTCGGGAATGGGGATAAGGCCCTTGTGGAACACAGAGGCGGCCAGCGCCCCGTCCACATCGGCGAGGGTAAAGGCATCGCGAAAGTGCGCCATGGCACCGGCGCCGCCGGAGGCGATCAGCGGCACCTTGCAGACGCTGCGCACCAGCTTGAGCTGCTCAAGATCATAACCCTGACGCATGCCGTCCTGATTCATCACGTTCAGCACGATTTCGCCCGCGCCGCGTTTTTGCACCTCCTGTACCCAGTCGAGGGTGTGCCAGGCAGTGGTGCGGGTGCGACTCTCGTCACCGGTAAACTGTTTGACCTGATAGTGGCCCGTCTCGGCGTCGAAGTAGGAGTCAATGCCCACCACCACGCACTGCACGCCAAAGCGCTCGGCCAGTCGGCTGATAAGGGTCGGGTCGGCCAGCGCCGGAGAGTTGATGGAGACCTTGTCGGCGCCAAATTCCAGGATCTGGCGGGCATCTTCCACGCTTTTAATGCCACCGGCGACGCAGAAGGGGATATCGATCACCTCCGCTACCCGGCTTACCCAGCTCTTGTCCACTACCCGCGCATCGCTGGAGGCGGTGATGTCATAGAACACCAGCTCGTCAGCCCCTTCCTCGGCGTAGCGGCGCGCCAGCTCGACAATGCCGCCCATCACCTCGTGGTTGCGAAATTGCACCCCTTTGACCACCACGCCATCTTTTACGTCGAGGCAGGGGATAATGCGTCTTGCCAGCATCATTTGCCTCCTGTGGTAACGGCCGCGGGCGCTTGCCAGCAGGCGATGGCGTCACCCACC
Organism: Aeromonas sp. R3-1; assembly: GCF_040908345.1. Classification (NCBI taxonomy): domain Bacteria; kingdom Pseudomonadati; phylum Pseudomonadota; class Gammaproteobacteria; order Aeromonadales; family Aeromonadaceae; genus Aeromonas; species Aeromonas sp. R3-1. The sequence goes on along the minus strand of NZ_JBFODN010000084.1, from coordinate 16,906 downwards.
GAGAACTTGCCCTCCAGCAGGGCGCGGCCAAGGATGATCCCCTTGACGCCGGAGCCCTTGAGCGCCTCGATATCTGCGATGCCGCCAATGCCGCCGGAGGCTTGAAAGGCGACGCTCGGGTAGCGGGCGCAGAGATCCCGATAGAGCTCGACGTTGGTGCCAGCCAGGGTGCCGTCACGGCTGATGTCGGTGCAGAGCACGTGCTTGAGCCCGGCGGGGAGGAAGCGCTCGATGAGCGCCTCGATGGTCACCCCGCTGTTCTCCTGCCAGCCTGCCACCGCGATATGGCGATTGCCCTGCTCATCGATATTGACGTCCAGCGCCAGCACGATCTGCTCGGGGCCATATTTCTCCATCCAGCTGGCCACCAGATCCGGGGATTTGACGGCGGTGGAGCCAATCACCACCCGGCTGGCGCCGGCGGCCAAGAGATCTGCCACATCCTGCTCCGTGCGCACGCCGCCGCCGACTTGCACCGGCGCTTCGGTGGCCGACAGCAGTTGAGTCAGCAGGGGCAGCTGGCGAGCCTTGGCATCCTTGGCACCGTCCAGATCCACCAGATGGAGCTGCACCGCCCCTTGGGAGACATATTCATCGAAGCGCGCCTGCGGGCTGCTGCTGTATTCGGTCTTCTGCTCGTAATCCCCCTGATAGAGGCGAACTACCTGACCATTGATAAGGTCAATTGCGGGAATGATCATGCTAGTCACAGCTCCAGAAAATTTTGCAGCAAACGGGCACCGGCTGCGCCTGAGCGCTCCGGGTGGAATTGGGCGCCGAAGAAGTTGCTGTGCTCTGCAACCCCACCGACGATGGCGGTAAACGGCTTGCCGTAGTCGCAGGTCGCCAGCGTCGCTTCGGTCACCTCCAGCGCATAGGAGTGCACGAAGTAGAAGTAGCTGCCGCTCGGGATCCCCTTGAGCAGAGGATGGGTCTCGTCATGCTCAATCTGGTTCCAGCCCATATGGGGCAGGCGCAGATTACCGACCTCCATCAGGCGGATCTTGCCCGGTACTATGCCAAGGCAGTCGATGAGATCGCCTTCACTGCCATCGGCATTCATGCTCTCTTCGGAGGCCTCCGCCAGCATCTGCATGCCGAGGCAAAAGCCCAGCAGCGGCTGCTTGGCGGCGCGAATAAGGGGCACCAGCCCCCGTTCGTTGAGGTTGTTCATGGCGGCCACCGCGGTGCCGACGCCGGGCAGGATCAGCTTGTCCGCCTGCTCGATATCGGCTGCTAGGCTGGAGACCCGCGGCTGCACACCGAGGCGTTCGAACGCCATTCTGACCGAGGCCAGATTGGCGCAGCCAGTATCGATAATGACCAGCTTCTGCTTGCTCACATCCATCACAGCACTCCCTTGCTGGAGGGAAGCTCGCTCCCTTCCACCCGAATGGCCTGACGCAGGGCGCGGCCAAAGCCTTTGAACAGCGCCTCCACCTGATGGTGGGTGTTGCCGCTGCCCACCTTCATCTGCAATGTGATGGCCATGGCGTCCGAGAGGGAGCGGAAGAAGTGGGGCACCATCTCGGTGGCCATCTCGCCCACGTTGTCACGGCCAAAGCCGCTCGGGCAGTCAAACACGAAGTAGGGGCGACCGCTGAGATCCAGCGCTGTGCTCACCTCCTGCTCGGTCAGTGGACGCGCATCGATCACCGCTTGCACCTCGTCCATCGCCAGCACGAAGCCGAAACGGCCGATACCGCGCTTGTTGCCAAGGGCCTGACGCAGCGCCTGACCCAGCGCCAGTCCGACGTCTTCCACCGTGTGGTGATCATCGATATGCAGATCGCCGCTGACGTTCAGCTTGAGCTGGAAACCGGCGTGGGTGGCAATTTGATCCAGCATGTGATCAAAGAAGCCGATGCCGGTGGCGATCTGGTTGCCGCCGCTCTTGTCTAAATCCACTGCCGCCTGGATGCGGGTCTCTTTAGTGTAACGTTCTACTTCGGCAACTCGTCCTTTGGAGAGCAGCTGATCACGGATGGCGGGCCAGTTGTGATCCTGCGGGTGGTAGCGAATACCGCCAATGCCCATATTCTCGGCCAGCTGCAGATCGGTCTGGCGATCGCCAATCACGAAGGAGTTGGCAAAGTCGATGCGACCCGAGGCGAGATACGCCTTCACCAGTCCAAGGTGGGGTTTGCGGCAGCTGCAACCGTCGGTGGGGAAGTGCGGGCAGATCAGCACCTGCTCCCACTTCACCCCTTGCGATTCAAACAGGTGCATCATCAGGTCGTGGGGCGGCTGGAAGTTCTCCAGCGGCAGGCTGGCGGTGCCCAGCCCATCCTGATTGGTCACCATCACCAGCACGTAGCCGGCGGCCTGCAACTCGCGCAGCACCGGAATGACCATGGGCTCGAAGCGCAGCTTGGCGAGGCTATCCACCTGCTTGTCGGTCACTGGCTCTTCAATCAGGGTGCCGTCGCGGTCGATAAACAAAAACGGGGTCTTCATCGCTACATCCTTGTCTTACAAAGTGGGAGAGGGCAGATCACGCAGTACCGCCAGCACGGCATCCATCTCGCCCTGATAGCCGATGGTGACGCGAATGCTGTTATCAAGGCCCGGCTTGCTGGAGAAATCCCGCAGAATGATGCCGGCGGCCTTCATGGCGGCAAAGACGGCGGCGCCATCCACAAAGCGCACCAGCACGAAGTTGCCCTTGTCTTCGAATACTTCCTTCACGCAGGCAAGCGTTGTGAGCTCTGCCTTGAAGGCGGCTTTTTGCTTGTTGAGCTCTATTACTCGCTCGCGCATCAGCTCCAGCCCCATGGGGGAGAGGGCCTGCGCCGCGATCTGGGCGATGGGCTCGGGGATGGGATAGGGGGCGATCACCTTGGCCAGCATGGCGATCACCTCGGGGCTTGCCAGCGTAAAGCCGCAGCGGATCCCCGCCAGGGCAAAAGCCTTGGAGAGGGTGCGGGTCACCACCAGATTGGGGAAGCGGGCCAGCAGGTCCACCACGGACGCCTCTGGGCAGAACTCGATATAGGCCTCGTCCACCACCACGATGGCGCGATCCCGCGCTTTTTCCAGCAGGGTGATAAGGCCGTCGCGACCCACCAGATCCCCGGTGGGGTTGTTGGGAGAGCAGAGAAACACCAGTTTCACATCAGACAGACGGTCCGCGATGGCGGACCAGTCCGGCTGGCGGCTGGCGGTGAGCGGCTGCTCGGCTAATGGTTGCTCAACAATGCCGACGCCGCAGGTCTCGGCGCTGATGGCGTACATGCCGTAGGTGGGCGGACAGATGAGGATCTGATCCTCACCCGCTTCGCAGAAGGTGCGGATCAAGAGCTCGATGGCCTCGTCGGCGCCGCGGCTCACCAGCACCTGATCGGGATTAACCCCGGCGTAGGCGGCATAGCCGTTCACTACCTCGGCCGGTTGGCACTCGGGGTAGCGGTTGAGGCGGCTCCCCTCGATGGTAAAGGGATAGGCCTGCGGTGCCTCGTTGGCATTGAGCCAGACGTGGCCCTTGCCACCGATGCGGCGAGCAGATTGATAAGGGGTGAGGGCCCGCACCACGCGGCGCGCCAGATTGGCAATGCTCATGACAAATCCTTCTGCTGTGCTGTTGGTTGGGGCGCGGCGGCCAGGGCGTTCAATCTCAGCGTCACGGCGTTCTTGTGACCATCGAGCCCTTCGGCCTGAGCGATGCGTTCGACAATGGGGCCGAGCCCCTGAATACCCTCGACGCTCAGCTCCTGCACCGTGTAGCGGCGCTGATAGTCAGCAAGGCCCAGGCTCGAGCAGGTACGGGCATAGCCGTAGGTGGGCAGAGTGTGGTTGGTGCCGCTGGCGTAATCACCGACCGACTCGGGAGTCCATGCCCCCAGGAAGATGGAACCTGCGTTCTCGAGTTTATCCAGCAGGTCGCGGGGTGCCTGGGTCTGCACAATCAGGTGCTCCGGCGCGTAGGCGTTGGAGATGGCGCACGCCTCGGCCAGATCGTCACAGAGGATCACCAGACTGCTGCCGAGCGCCTGGGCGGCGATATCGCGGCGGCTCAGCTTGGTCAGCTGGCTTTTAATTTCCCCTGCGATGGCATCGGCCAACAACGGCGAGGTGGTGACCAGCACTACCTGGCTGTCGGGGCCATGCTCGGCCTGGGAGAGCAGATCCGCCGCCACGAAGGCCGGGTTGGCGCTCTCGTCAGCAATCACCAGCACCTCGGAGGGGCCTGCGGGCATGTCGATGGCAGCGCCACGCCAGTCGCGAGAAACTTGCCCCTTGGCCTCGGTCACGTAGGCGTTGCCCGGGCCAAAGATCTTGTCCACCTTGGGAATGCTCTCGGTGCCGTAAGCCATCGCCGCGATGGCCTGCGCGCCGCCGATGGCAAACACCTTCTCGACGCCGCAGGCGCGGGCGGCAAACAGGATCTCGTCGCTGGCGGGGGACGGGGTGCAGAGCACCACTTCACGGCAACCGGCGATAGCAGCCGGAATGGCCAGCATCATCACGGTGGAGGGGAGCGGTGCGCTGCCCCCCGGCACATAGAGGCCGACCCGGCTGATGGGCTGGGTGCGCAGCTCGCACACCACCCCGGGTTGGGTCTCGACTCGCACCACCGGCTGCACTTGCGCGGCGTGGAAGGTGCGAATGTTGGCGATGGCCGCTTCGATGGCGTTTTTGATGTCGTCATCCAGCCGCGCGCAGGCAGCTTCAATTTCGGCCTCGCTGACGCGCAGCTGCTCACGGGGAGCGCGCTCGAAGCGCTGGCTCAGCTCGCGCAGGGCCTCATCACCACGGCTACGCACCGCGGCGATGATATCCCGCACCACGGCGCCAATATCGGCCTCGTCATTGAGGGCGGGCCGGGTCAGTACATCGGCCTGCTGGGCGGGAGAGAGGGTCTTCCAGATCAGGGTCTGCATGATATCCCTTCCTTATTCCATCATTTTTTCGATGGGCAGCACCAGAATGGAGCTAGCACCGAGGGCCTTGAGCTGCTCCATGGTCTCCCAGAACAGGGTCTCGCTGGAGACGACGTGCAGGGCCACCTGATTGGTGTCACCGGCCAGCTGCATGATGGTGGGGCGCTCGGCACCCGGCAGCAGATCGGTGATGGCATCGAGCTTGTCTTTGGGGGCGTGCAGCATGATGTATTTGCTCTCGCGGGCTTGCTGCATCCCCTGAATGCGGGGCAGCAGTTTGTCGATGAGCTGCTGCTTGGCATCGGACAAGGGGTTGGGGGCCTGTACCAGTACCGCCTTGGAGCGGTAGATCACCTCCACCTCTTTGAGGCCATTGGCTTCCAGGGTCGCGCCGGTGGAGACCAGATCGCAGATGGCATCAGCCAAGCCCGCTCGGGGTGCCACTTCCACCGAGCCGCCCAGCATCACGCTCTTGAAGCCGAGCCCCTTTTCGTCAAAGAAGCGCTTGAGCAGCCCAGGGTAGGAGGTGGCGATGCGCTTGCCGGCCAGGCTCTCTGGCCCTGTGTAGGTCACATCTTCCGGCACCGCCAGCGAGAGGCGGCAGCCACCAAAGTCGAGCTGCTTGAGGGTTTTGACCTCGAAGGGTAGTCCCTGTGAGGCACGAATAAGCTGCACCTCTTCCAGCACGTTCTCGCCGATGATGCCAAGGTCGACCACCCCTTCCATCACCAGACCCGGGATGTCGTCATCACGCACCCGCAGGATATCGATGGGCATGTTCTCGACATGGGCGATGAGGCGCTGCTCGCGCAGGTTGATTTTCAGGCCACAGCTCTTGAACAGGGCTTGGGAGTCCTGGCTCAGACGACCGGACTTTTGCATGGCGATACGCAGACGTTGTGTTTCCATTTGCTCGATTTCCTTCTAGTCAAAAACGAAAAAACCCTCGGAAGTGTGTGCTTCCGAGGGTTTATGAATCTTGCGGTCCTTTTGGAAGTCACCAGTTAAGTGTCCTCCAGCAGTCAACCTCCTGAAAGACTAGTCGGGATGATGATGGTGGTGATGAGTCTTCAGGATGGCGAACTTCATGTAATCAATCCTTTACAAAATAAGATGTCGTAATTGACGCCTGATTTAAACTACCTGCCTTGACAGAAAATGCAACCCGAAATTGTGATTTGATCGATTAAAGTGGCGAAAACGGTTTTCTGGTCGATAACTAGACAATAACCCCTGCAGGAGTCGCCATCATGCCCAGCCAGGACCTGTTGTTCCCCATTTTGCCCCGAGCACCCGCTGCGCCCGGCAGCGAAGAGATCAAGCGGGAAGTGAACCAGATCAGCAAAAAGCACCAGCTGCGCAAGACCAGCACTGACAACAGTGACTCCCAGCAGCGCCAGCAGGCATATAACACGCCAGCCAAGCGTGATCAGCCAAAGGCGGAGGAGGGCGATCACAAGCCGGACCCCGAGCATCAGATCGATCTGTTCGTCTAGGCAGATTATCTGTCCCGCTTTTGCCGCGCTTTTGGCATAATGGCCGCTTTTGCTGCGGGACGCCCTTTTGACCATCCAGACCCTGTTCAAGCCAGATGGCCCTCTGGCCAGCCATATCGACGGTTTCAAAGCCCGCGCTCCCCAACTGGAGATGGCCGAAGCGGTCGCGCGCGCCATCAAGAGTGGTGGCCGTCTGCTGGTTGAGGCAGGAACCGGTACCGGCAAGACCTACGCCTATCTGGTGCCTGCGCTGGAATCCGGCAAGCGGGTTGTGATCAGCACCGGCTCCAAAAATCTGCAGGAACAGCTCTTCTATCGGGATCTCCCGACCATTACCGGCGCGCTCTCCTACACCCCGCCGGTGGCCCTGCTCAAGGGGCGCAGCAACTATCTGTGCATCGAGCGGATGAACCGGCTCTTGAGCGAATCTCATCTGCAAAAGCCTGAAATCCTCAACGATCTGGTGAAGGTCAAATCCTGGTCTACCGCCACCGATAACGGCGATGTGGGGGATATTCCGGGATTGCAGGAGAACGCTGAGATCCTCGCCCACGTCACCAGCACCAACGATAACTGTCTCGGTCGCGACTGCCCCTATTACGACGACTGCCATCTGGTGGTGGCCCGACGCCGCGCCATGGATGCCCAGGTGGTGGTGATCAACCACCACCTATTCTTCGCCGATATGGCGGTGAAAGACACCGGATTTGGCGAGTTGGTGCCGGAGGCGCAAGTCTATGTCTTTGACGAGGCACACCAGCTGCCGGAGATCGCCACCAACTACTTCGGCAAGTCGGTGGGCAGCCGAACGATTCAGGATCTGGCGCAGGATATCCAGCTGGCCTATCGGGCTGAGGCCCACGACATGGCTCAGCTCGGCAAGGCGGCGGACAGGCTTGCCATCGCCAGTCAGGATTTACGGCTCGCCTTCGGAGTGGATGGCGGTCGCGGCAATACCCGCGACATGTTGCGCCAGCCGCTTTGGGGGCAGGCCCTGGCTCGTCTCAACGATGCCATCGGGCTTTGCTACGAAGTGCTGAAACTTGCTCTCGGGCGGGGCGAGCAGCTGGATCATGCCTTCGAGCGCATCAGTGAACTGCGCACCCGCCTGGGTGAAGTGCTGGCGGTCAACCAGACCGGTTTCTCATACTGGTACGACTGCTCACGGCTTCATTTCACCCTCAATCTGACCCCGCTCTCGGTGGCCGAGCGATTCAGTGCCGAGGTGCAAAGACCGGAAGTTGCCTGGGTCTTCACCTCCGCCACCCTGACGGTGGATATGCGTTTTGACCACTTCAAGGCCGAGCTGGGGCTGGCGGGCAGCGCCGAGCTTATTCTCGACAGTCCGTTCGACTATGGCGAGCAGGCGCGGCTCTGTGTGCCCCGCTATCTGCCGGAGCCCAATGCCTTTGGCCGTGGCGAGCAGCTGGCCAATCTGATGATCCCGCTCCTCAACAAGACGCCGGGGGGCTGTTTCTTCCTCTGCACCAGCCATCAGGTGATGCGCCAGGTGGCCGAGGTGCTGCGCCGGGAGATTGGCCGCACCGTCTTGTTGCAGGGGGAGGACAACAAGCAACGGTTGCTCAAGGAGTTTGTCGAGAATGGCCGTGCCGTGCTGGTGGCGACCAGCAGCTTCTGGGAGGGGATCGACGTGAGAGGGGCGGCGTTGTCGTGTGTTATCATCGACAAACTGCCGTTTGCCAGCCCTGATGATCCGCTGCTCAAGGCGCGGGTGGATGATTGTAAGCTCAAGGGGGGGGATCCCTTCGCCGAGCTGCAGTTGCCCAAGGCGGTGATTGCCCTCAAACAGGGGGTGGGGCGGCTTATTCGTGATCGCAGTGATCACGGAGTGCTGGTGATCTGTGATCCACGAATGGTCAACAAGCCTTACGGCGCCACCTTTATCAAGAGTCTGCCCGCCATCCCCCGTACCCGGGAGTTGGGAACGCTGGGGAGTTTTTTCGATCGCACTGAACGCGGTGAATAAGTGTGCCGCCAGCTAACAGATTTGAACAACGGGTGAGCATATCTCGCTTGCCGGTTATGTAATTGACTGATTTTATAGAGATTGGAAAGCATGAACGAGTTGAAGATCCTGGCCGTTGATACCGCCACCGAAGCCTGCTCCGCCGCCTTGCTGGTGGGTGACAAGCTGTTCTCCCGCTGGGAGGAGGCGCCACGGGATCACACCCGAAAAATCCTGCCCATGGTTCAGGCTGTGTTAGAGGATGCCGGGATAAGTTTGAGTGACCTCGATGCCATCGCGTTCGGCCGCGGCCCGGGCTCCTTTACCGGGGTTCGGATCGGCATCAGTGTGGCGCAAGGTCTGGCGTTTGGTGCGGGTGTGCCGCTGATTGGCATCTCGACCCTGGCCGCCATGGCGCAAGGGGCCTATCGACTGGATGGTGCCCAGCAAGTGCTGACCGCCATCGATGCGCGGATGAACGAGGTCTATTTCGGCCGCTATGAGCTGATTGATGGTCGCATGCAGCTGGTGGGTGACGAGGTGGTGAGCGATCCCGCGGCGCTGGTTGACGCCCGTGGCAAGCTGGCGGGCCCTGTGACCTGCGTCGGCACCGGTTTTGAAACCTATGGCGAGACCCTGAGTGGTCTGGCCGATGAGCTGGCAGTGAGCCAGGTGCGTTTCCCGGCGGCAGAAGACATGTTGCCGCTGGCCCGCGCCGCCTGGCTGGCGGGGGAGGCTGTGCCTGTGGAGCAGGCGACGCCGGTCTATTTGCGTGACAAGGTGACCTGGAAAAAACTGCCGGGTCGCGAATAAGGGCAGGAGCGCTGACGTCATGTCGCTCTTGCCGCTCATCAGCTGCAACACAAGCGGATGGCCCCTACGGGCCACGCTGGCAACAGGAGAGTGACATGATGCGTAATACCAGAAGCGACATGATGAAACGCACAATGGTGGTCGGGGCGCTGGCCCTGCTGCTCGGGTCCTGTAGCTCGGTTCCCAAGGAGCTGACCTATGAGCCAGAAAACCAGCTGGTGGCTTATCAACCCGCCCTTGGCGGAATGGAGGGCAAACCGGCGCGCTGGAGCGGCGTTATCTCGGCGGTGCACAACAAGGCGGATCAGAGCGTTATTGAAGTGGTCTATCTGCCGCTCAAGTCCAACGGTGTGCCGGAGCAGACCGAGCAGAGCCCGGGCCGTTTTCTGGCCATCATGAAGGGTTTTGTCGATCCGACCCTCTACGCCAAGGGGCGCAGCCTGACAGTGCTTGGCACCATAGGCCAACCGGTGGATAGCCAGATTGGCGAGCACAAGTACCGCTTCTCTGTGCTCAATGTGACGGGCAGCAAGCTGTGGCCGCCAGTCAAAGAGGTGGAGGTGCGCTATATGGACCCCTACTTCTACGACCCCTTCGATGATCCCTTCTGGCCGAGACGGCCGCTGCGTCGCTAAGGCTTGCCATGATCAACAACATCAAAAGCACTCTGCACGAACGTCTGCTCACCTTGGCAGATGGTCGGCAGGTGGCCCTGCTTGAGAATCAACTCGCGGATCAGGCTCAGCAGGGCAAACCCCTGCTGATTGCCCTGCACGGCTGGCTCGACAACAGTGCCAGCTTCTTGCCGATGGCGCCGCATCTGGATGATTTTCACCTCATCTGTGTCGATCTGCCGGGGCACGGTCACTCCGATTACAAAACCACCCCTTATGTCTTTGTCGACTGGCTGGACGATCTCTATCAGATCGTGCAGGCGGCGGGCTGGTCGCGCTTCACTCTACTCGGTCACTCCCTCGGGGCGTTGATCGCCTCGGCCTATGCCGGGGTGTTCCCCGAACAGGTGGAACGGCTGATCATGCTGGAGGGGCTGGGGCCGCTGAGCCAGCCCGATGAGGAGGTACCTGCGCAGCTGCGACGTGCAATTTTAAACCGCAGTCGCACCCGGGAGCGCAGTGCCAACGGCTTTGCCTCCATCGATGAGGCCGTGGCTGCTCGTTGCAAAGTGGCGGATATCACGCCGCAGGCGGCGCGTCTTATCTGTGAACGGCAGCTTGAAGAGCGGGCAGGGCGCTGGCACTGGCGCAGCGACCCCCGTTTGCGGGATCTTTCACCCCTGAGAATGAGCGAAGGGCAGGCTCGGGCGCTGATGGCGGCTATCCGCTGTCATGTGCTGTTGATTCAGGGGGAGCAGGGCTTTGCTGCGCTGGAAGCCCAATGGCAGGCCCGTCAGGATGCCTTCCAGCAGATCGAGCGGGTCATATTGGGTGGAAACCACCATTTTCATATGGAAAATTCGGTTGATACGGCCGTTTGTATCGTAAAGTTTTGTCAAGTTCGGTAGAATCGCCAGCTTTCAATAATTCCAGGTTTGTTTTCTCCCTCACATTTTTCTGTTGTTAATTTGCTGTTAATTGATGTTGCGCTGTGTAAATATGAGCGACATTAGAGCATCAGCTTAAAACAACCGATTAAAATGGATGTGAACCGGGACGGAGGCAACACAGTGAGCGCACAGGTGCTAGTTATGCAGGAGAAGTTTGTGGAAAAAGTCTGGCTGAAACGTTATCCGGAAGGGGTTCCCGCCGATATCAATCCAGACCAATACAGCTCCCTGGTCGAGATGTTCGAATCCTCGGTGACCCAGTTTGCCGATCAGCCCGCCTTCGTCAACATGGGCCAAACCATCACCTACCGCCGGCTGGAAGAGCAGTCCCGCGCCTTTGCTGCCTACCTGCAAAACGAGCTGAAGCTGGAGAAAGGGGATCGGGTTGCGGTGATGATGCCTAACCTGCTGCAATACCCCATCGCCGTGTTCGGCATCCTGCGCGCGGGCATGATCGTGGTCAACGTCAACCCGCTGTATACCCCGCGCGAGCTGGAGCATCAGCTCAAAGACTCCGGTGCCAAAGCCATCGTCATCGTCTCCAACTTCGCCCATACCCTGGAAAAGGTGGTCTACGACACCCCGATCAAGCACGTTATCCTGACCCGGATGGGGGACAACTTGGGGCTGGCCAAGGGCACCTTGGTCAACTTCGTGGTCAAGTACGTCAAGAAGCTGGTGCCGAAATACAATCTGCCCCACGCTACCACCATGCGTCAGGCCCTCTCCAAGGGTCGTTTCCTGCAGTACATCAAGCCGGAGATCACTAACGACGCTCTCGCCTTCCTGCAGTACACCGGTGGCACCACCGGCCTCTCCAAAGGGGCCATGCTGACCCATCGCAACATGATTGCCAACGTCGAGCAGTGCCTCGGCGTCTACGGCCCCATGCTGGAACGCGGCAAGGAGTTCGTGGTCACCGCGCTGCCGCTCTATCACGTCTTCGCCCTGACCGTGAACTGCCTGCTCTTTATGCGTATCGGCGGTTACAACCTGCTGATCAGCAACCCGCGCGACATCCCGGGGTTTGTCAAAGAGATCAAGAAGTATCCCTTCACCTGCATTACCGGGGTCAACACCCTGTTCAATGCGCTGGTCAACAACGAAGAGTTTCAGGGGATCGCCTTTGACAAGCTCAAGCTGACCATCGGTGGCGGCATGGCGGTGCAGCGCGCGGTTGCGGAGAAGTGGAAGACACTGACCGACACTCCGCTGCTGGAAGGCTATGGTCTGACCGAGTGCTCACCACTGGTGAGCGTCTGCCCCTACGATCTGACTGATTACAACGGTTCCATCGGTCTGCCGGTCTGCTCTACCGAGATCCGGCTGGTGGATGACAACGGTCAGGTGATCCACACCCTCGGCACCCCGGGCGAGATGCAGGTGCGCGGCCCGCAGGTGATGGTGGGCTACTGGCAGCGTCCCGAGGCGACCGCCGAAGTGATGCAGGATGGCTGGCTCTGTACCGGTGATATCGCCGTGTGCGACGAGCAGGGCTTCTTCAAGATCGTTGACCGCAAGAAGGACATGATCCTGGTATCCGGTTTCAACGTCTATCCGAACGAGATCGAAGATGTCGTTGCCCTGCACCCGAAAGTGTTGGAAGTGGCCGCCGTGGGTGTGCCACACAAGGTTTCCGGCGAGCTGGTGAAGATCTTTGTGGTCAAGAAAGATGCAAAATTGCAGGAGGACGAGATTATTGCCCACTGCCGCAAACATCTGACTGCCTATAAGGTGCCGAAACTGGTAGAATTTCGTGACGAACTTCCCAAGACCAACGTGGGCAAGATCCTGCGCCGCGTACTGCGCGACGAGGAGATTGCCAAGCAATAACCGGACTGCGGCTGCAGAAGCCTCTGCAAACCAGCACCGTCGTTATGCAGAACCGTGGGTCATCCCACGGTTTTTTCTTTTTGGCTCTGATCAACCGCGCAGGCACAGATGCACTATCAACTTATCACTCAGCAAGCCGAACTTGAGCAGTATCTCGCTTCTCTGGCCGACGTTCCCCTGGCTATCGATACTGAATTCGTTCGCACCCGTACCTACTATCCCCAGCTTGGCCTGTTCCAGATCTATGACGGCGAGCATCTGGCGCTGCTGGATCCGCTGACCCTGGATCTCTCCGCCCTCTGGCAGCGACTGGGCAGGGAAGGGCAGATCGCCATCCTGCACGCCTCTGGCGAAGATCTGGAGCTTATCCAGCATCAGGCTGGCCACCTGCCCAACCAGATGCACGACACCCAGCTTGCTACCGCCTTTCTCGGTTACGGCGTCTCGGTCGGCTTTGGTGCGCTGGTGAATGAATTCCTCGGGGTCGAGCTGGAAAAAGATCAGGCGCGCACCGACTGGCTGGCACGCCCGCTTACGCCGCGTCAACTCGAATACGCGGCGGCGGATGTCTTCTACCTGATGCCGCTCTACGAGAAGGTGATGGCCAAACTGCGGGAAAGCGGCAAGTTTGCCTGGTTCGAGCAGGAGTGCCAAAACCATTCCGCCCGCAAGACTCAGGGTAGCGATCCCCGTCAGGCATATCTTGACATCGTCAACGCCTGGCAACTGGGTCGCCGCGAGCTCGCCATTCTGCGCGAGCTGGCCGCCTGGCGCCAGCAAGAGGCGGTGCGCCGCGATCTGGCCCTCAACTTCGTGGTCAAAGAGCTGCACCTGTTCAAGGTGGCAGAGCGTCGTCCTGCCTCCCTGCGGGATCTCAACGAGTTGGGTCTCTCGCCCATCGAGATCAAGATCCACGGCAAGCGGATGCTCGATATTGTCGCCAAGGCGCAGCAGAGCGATCCTGACAGCTGGCCTGAGCCCATTCGCCGGCTGGTGGACTATCCCCAGTACAAGGCCGAGCTCAAGCGCATCAAGGCCATGGTGGAAGAGAAGGCCAAGGTGAGCAATATTCCTCCCGAGCTGATTGCCAGCAAGAAGATCATTCACCAGTACTTCACCTGGAGCTGGCGGATGAACGACGAAGAGCGAGCTCGCAGCGACAAACCGATGCTGCTGCAAGGGTGGCGTCATGAGCTGGTCGGTCACCTGCTGGCACAATAAGCCACCAGACGGTTGCACCTATAAATCAATCCTCACCCTCGGGTGGGGATTTTTATTGGGCGAAAGAGACAAATGGGCATGCTGAAATGGGGAACGCAGGTGGGACGTGGCTGGCCGGATGGCAGGAATCGAGAGTGAAAAAGAGAGCAGCGAAGAAAAGGCAGCGGCTAACACCGCTGCTTTTTTGATCACCAGATAGGCTGGGTCAGGTAGGGGTTGCTCACCTTCTCGCGACCGAAGGTGGAGCTGGGGCCGTGGCCCGGGATAAAGACGATCTCGTCCCCCAGCGGCAGCAGGGTTTCGGTGATCGACTTGATCAGCGTACCGTGATCGCCACGGGGGAAGTCGGTGCGGCCGATGCTGCCGGCAAAGAGCACGTCGCCAACCCAGGCGAGTTTTTCGGCTTGGGAGAGCAGCACTATATGGCCCGGAGTGTGGCCGGGGCAGAAGTAGACATCCAGCTCGCACTGGCCAAGCTGCACCTTGTCACCCTGCTCAAGCCAGCGATCCGGCGTGAAGGCGGGGGTATGGGCGAAGCCGAACATCTGGCTCTGCTGGGGCAGCATGTCGAGCCAGAAGGCGTCCTCCTTGTGGGGGCCGGTAATGGTGACGCCAGTTTTTTCCCGCAGCTCGGCGGCGGCACCGACGTGATCCAGATGACCGTGGGTCAGCAGGATGTGGGTCAGGGTCAGGCCGCGCTTGGCAATGGCGGTCAGCAGTTTGTCCGCTTCGCCGCCCGGATCGATCAGGGCGGCCTGATGGGTCTCGTCACACCAGATGAGGGAGCAGTTCTGGGCGAACTGGGTGACCGGGATCACCTCGAATTTCAACATAGAGTTCCTCTCTTGGGATGGGTCAGCCGCGCAGCGCGCTGGCATGCTGCTCGGCGAAATAGTCGAGGCAGGCCTGCTTGTCACCGCGAAACACGATGCGCTCCTGCTTGTTGCCAAGCTGATAGAGATACATGGGGTCGTAGTAGCGGGTTAGCAGCAACGTGATCCAGGCCAGATGCAGCCCGGTATCGCCGCTCTTTTCCTGCTCGGTGAGGGCGGTTTGCATCAGGGCATCCAGCTCGCGGTGGGCCAGATCGCCAAGACGGCGCTTGAGACGGGCCAACGCATCGGTGAGGTAGGCGGCAAACAGCGGCCATCCCTCTTCTTGGCCATACATGGCTTGATAGCGCAGCCAGAGATCGTGCACGTAATCTTCGCGGATCTGCTCGGCGCGATCGATTTGCGGTACATCTACCACCACCAGCGGTGCCTGACTCATGGCCTCATGGAGGGAGAGGGGCAGGCAGCAGCGGCCAATCAGGCGGCTCTCGTCCTCGACTACGAAGGCATGCTCGCCCTGATGGCGGCGCTTGAGCAGTTCGATGGCCATGTTGTTTTCAAAGTTGATGTTGCTGGGCTGGCCGCCGGGCAGCTGACCAAACGACGAGCCCCTGTGATGGGCGTGTCCTTCCAGATCGAGCGCCTGGGCCACGTGGTCCAGCATATGGGTCTTGCCGGAGCCGGTCATGCCGGTCAGCACAGTCCAGCGGCACTCGGCAGAGGCCTTGTCCTGGGTGTCGATCAGGAAGCGGCGCAGCTCCTTGTAGCCACCGGCGACGCGGGGGCGAGTCACCCCGGCATCAGCCAGCCACTGTTGTACGGTTTGCGAGCGCAGGCCGCCGCGAAAGCAGTAGAGCAGGGCATCGGGCTGCTGGCGCAACTGCGCCAGCCAGCCTTCGAGTCGCTCGGCACGAACTGCTCCCCCCACCAGCTTGTGTCCAAGCTCAATGGCGGCGGCCTGACCCTGCTTCTTGAAGCAGGTCCCCACCTGGGCGCGCTCATCGTCTGTCATCAAGGGCAGGCTGGTCGAGCAGGGGAAGGCCCCCTCCTTGAACTCGATGGGGGCGCGCACATCAATCAACGGCACATCGCCTAAAAAAATCTGGGCGTAGTCCGTGGCCAGTGGCAATTCACTCATTGGACAATCTCGATAAAGCGGGAGCCATCAAGGGGCTTGATCTGACCGATGGGTGAGAGTTCTAGCCCAGCTTCGCGCGCGATGGCGAGCAGCTCGGCTTCGCTCTCTTTACCCACGGCGACCAGCAGGCCGCCGCTGGTTTGCGGATCGCACATGATGTTGCGGGTGCGATCGTCCATGGCATCGAGCTTGTGGCCGTAGGAGTCGTGGTTGCGCAGAGTCCCGCCCGGTACGCAGCCCTCGGCGAGGTAGTAATCCACCTCATCCAGCAGCGGCAGCGCCTTGAAGTCGAGGCGGGCGCTGACGCCAGATCCTTCACACATCTCCAGCAGATGGCCCGCCAGACCAAAACCGGTCACGTCGGTCATGGCGTGCACACCCGGCAGCTCGGCAAAACGCTGGCCAATCTTGTTGAGGGTGCACATGGCGTTGGGGGCCAGCTGCTCGTGTTCGGGCTTGAGCTTGCCCTTCTTCTGGGCGGTGGTGAGGATACCGATACCAAGGGGCTTGGTCAGATAGAGGGTGTCACCCACCTTGGCGGTGTCGTTCTGCTTGATGGCATCAAGCGGCACGATACCGGTTACCGCGAGGCCGAAGATGGGCTCGGGGGCATCGATACTGTGACCACCGGCCAGCGAAATGCCCGCTTCGTGGCACACCTGACGGCCGCCATCGATCACCTGCTGGGCCACTTCGGCGGGCAGGGTATTGATGGGCCAGCCGAGGATGGCGATGGCAACGATGGGCTTGCCGCCCATGGCGTAGATATCGCTGATGGCGTTAGTGGCGGCGATGCGGCCAAAGGTGAAGGGGTCATCGACGATGGGCATGAAGAAGTCGGTGGTGGAGACAATGCCCTGACCGTTGCCGATATCGACCACGGCCGCGTCATCTTTGCTGCTGTTGCCAACGATCAGGGTCGGGTCGTTGAAGCCCGGGATCTGGCTCTTGAGGATGGTGTCGAGTACCTTGGGAGAGATTTTGCAGCCGCAGCCAGCGCCGTGGCTGTATTGGGTCAGACGAATGGAAGACATACTTACCCCTTTTATTTGCAAACAGAGCAGAGGCTCTGTGGAGCCGTCTTGGTCAATGGGCGGCCTTGTAGTGAGGAAGACAAGAAGCCGCAAATATGGGTGGCCTCGGTGCCAACAGGGGCAGCGAT
>NZ_JBFODN010000083.1:0-3397 GCF_040908345.1 Aeromonas sp. R3-1 | reverse complement strand
AGCCGCCTCGCAAGAGGCGGCTTTTTTATGGCTGTTTGGGGTGGTGGGCGGATGCGGTATCGCTACTTCATCAGCTTCTTCACCTCGTCACTGGCCAGTGCCTTGTTGAATTTGTCCCGCGCTTCTTTCCCCTTGGCGGAGTTGGTAAAGCAGACGTGGAGAGACTTGTCCTCAAGGATCTTGCCGTTGAAGCCGAGGTTGGCGGCAACGCCCTTGAGTTGGGGATCGCTCTCCAGCAGATAGGTCATCACATTCTGGTCGATAACCGCCAGATCGAGCCGACCGTTGCCGAGCTTGAGCAGGTTCTGGCTGTCCGAGCTGGTGGCGTCAGCCGAGAGTGCCTTGCTGGCCACTTTTTCGTCAAACTCGGTGGTATTCACATAGCCGGTGACGACACCAATTTTCTTGCCCTTGAGGTCATCAAGGCTCTGCCAGGTGACCGGCTGATCGGATCGCTCGGCAAAGCCGAGAGGGCCGTTACCTATGGGGTCGGAGAAGAGGCAGCTGCTCTTGGGGTCGAGATACTCGGGGAAATAACCCAGTACCTCGGGGTTGTTGGTCGCCTCGTCCACTGCCCGCTGCCAGGGATAGAACTTGATGGTCAGCGGGTCGCCAGCCAGGGCAAAGGCTGCGGTCACCACCTGACTGCTCTTGCCCTGTTCAGGGAGGCTGGCGCTGGTGTAAGGGGGCCATTCAAGGCTGGTCAACACCGCCGCCTGCGCGGCCGTCATGCCGAACAAGGGAAGAGTGGCCAGGGCGAGGTGCTTCCATTTCAGGCTCATAGAGATAACTCCTTGTGGTCAAACACCCCTTAAAGATAGCCCCCGGTGTCGATTGCGGATGCCGGCCATGGCTGACCGGCATCCGTGCCAGCTATTTATTGTCGATATTCTCCGACTGCCAGAGGGCATAGCCCTTGCCGGAGGCCGTGGTGGGCAGATCAATCTGCATCAGGTCGTTGCCGATGACGAATGGGCCGGTGTAGCGGGCGCGCAGATCCTGCGCCAGATCTTTGACCCTGATCTTGCCGTTGAGGCCGATATGGCTGAACACGGTCAGCGCCGGTTTGGCTTCGTTCATTACCCGGGCCGCCTGCTCGGGGGAGGCGAGGTGACCGGCGATCGCCTTGTAGCCGGGGTTGGCCTTCATCTGCTCGGCAGAGGTCATGGAGACGCAGTGCACCAGCAGGTCGGCCCCTTTGGCCTGCTTCACCACTTCGGGGCTGTAGCGGGTATCGCCGGAGAGCACCACGCTGTGGCCGTGGTAGTCGATGCGATAGCCGAATGACGGCTTGATGTTGACCCCGTGGTCGTTGTCAAAGGCGGTTACCTTGACCCCGTCATGGTTGTAGACCACCCCGGCGGTGACCTCGTGGCTGTTGATCTCCACCCCGTCCAGCGGCGTTCCCTCATCCTTGACCCGGGTGGCGATGTCGGTGGCGTAGGCCTGCTGCAAGCCACGGGCGAGAGCTGTGGTGCCTTTGGGGCCGTAGAGTTCCATCGGCGCGTGGCGCTGGCCATAGGCCGGTTGCAGCCAGCCGGTCAGCCAGAGATCCGCCAGCCCGTTGGTGTGGTCGGAGTGAAAGTGGGTAAGGAAGAAGGCGTTGACCCGGCCGATGGGGATATGCAGCTGCCACAGGCGAGTGGCGGAGTTGCGGCCAAAATCGAACACCAGCTTCTGGTTGCCCGCTTCGACCAAGGTGCTGTAACCGCCCCGGCTGATCTGGGGCACCGGTGTGCCGGTGCCGAGCAGGCTGACCCGAAAGATATCGGGCCGGGCTTGAGTTGCTGAGGCAGGTGTATGGTCGTGGTTGCTGATAAAGCTGCTCTCGGCAGCCTGACTGGCGCCGCTGGCCAGCAGACCGACCAGTAATGCGGCCAGATAGGTGCTTTTCATGGGAATTTATCCTGTGGGGAAGGGACGGCATCACTGTATTGGTAACTAAAAGTTGAATAAATTGGCTAAAATCCATTTCTTACTAAACTTTTGGTTGTGAATCAGGGCTCGGTAGCGGGTCGTGTTACTCAGGAACGAACAAAGGAGCGGTTGTGGACCGATTGACCAGCATGCGTATCTTCACCCGGGTGGTGGATCTCGGCTCCTACAGCGCGGTGGCGAGCGAAGAGGGGATCAGCGCCCAGATGGTGGGCAAGCATGTGCTGGGGCTGGAGCAGTGGTTGGGGGGCAAGCTGTTTCACAAGACCACCCGCCAGCAGACTCTCACCGAGCTGGGCCAGCTGTTTTTGGCTCGCTGCCAGCGGGTACAGGAGGAGATGGCACTGACCGAGTCGCTCACCCAGAATCTGCTGGCCGAGCCGGCCGGACGGCTGCGCATCGCCGCCCCCCTCAGCTTTGGCCACCACCGGCTGGTGCCGCTGCTGCCCGCTTTTCTCGACCGCTACCCCAAGCTGGATCTGGATCTGCAGCTCACCCCGCGCTGGGTCGATCTGGTGGAGGAGGGGTTCGACGCCGCCATCCGCACCCTGCGCCCGCAGGATGAGGCGCTGATCGCCCGTCCGCTGCTGACCCAGCACTACCGCCTCTGCGCGGCCCCCGACTACCTCAATCGCCACGGCGTACCCCGTCATCCGGCCGATCTCGCCCGCCACCAGTGCCTGCACGGCAACTGGGGGGAGCACGAGCGCTGGCAGTTTGTCGGGGAGGATGGCCAGAGCGAGGAGGTGCGGGTCGCCTCGCGCCTGCGCATCAATCACTGGCCAGCCTTGTTGACGGCTGCGCTCTCGGGGGCTGGCATCACCTTGCAGCCAGCCGAACAGGTGCGTGAGCATATCGCTGCGGGGCGTCTGCTGCCGCTGCTTGGCCGCTATCAGAGCCCGGCCAAGATCCTCTACTTCATCTATCCAGCGGCGCGGCGGCAGGTGCTCAAAATCACCCTGCTGGGGGATTTTCTGGCCGAATCCCTGCAAGCTGAGTCCGAGCCTGAATAAAAGGCTGCATATTCTCGCTGCCGTGCTTAACAAAGGGGCGGGGCAAGCCTAACATGGCGGGATGTTTTTTTAGTCAGGACAAAAGGATATGTCTGGGTTGAAAAAGGATCTCGGGCTCTGGCAGGGGATGGGGCTGCTCGCCACCTCGCTGCTCGGCACCGGGATCTTCGTGGTACCGGCGACTGCCGCCTCGCTGGCGGGTGGGGCCTCGCTCTGGGCCTGGTTGCTGCTGATTGCGCTGGTGCTGCCCATCGCCTTTACCTTCGCTCGCCTCGGTCGTCGCTATCCCCATGCGGGCGGTGCGCCGCACCTGATTGGCCTCGCTTTTGGCAACGGCGCCGAGCGCTTCTCCGCCTTCCTCTTTCTGGCGGTGCTGCCGGTGGGGCTGCCTGCCGCCCTGATGATTGCCGCCGGCTTCTGGCACGCCCTGTTCGAGATGGGGGAGTGGA
>NZ_JBFODN010000082.1:0-12566 GCF_040908345.1 Aeromonas sp. R3-1 | reverse complement strand
GGCAAACACCAGCTGGGCGTAGTCAAACCAGGTGGTGGTGCCGGAGGCAATCAGATGATACAGCCCGGCAACATCGGGTTTGCTCTGCGCCACGCGGATCGCATGGGCGGTGCAATCGGCCAGCAACTCGGCACCCGTCGGGGCGCCGAACTGGTCATTGATGACTGACATCTCGCTACGCTCTTTGCCAAAGCGCAGCATGGTCTTGGCAAAGTTGGCGCCGCGGGCGGCGTAGACCCAGCTGGTGCGGAAGATCAGATGACGGGAACAAAGCGCAGCCCCTTGCTCACCCGCCAGCTTGGTCTCACCGTAGACGTTGAGCGGTGCTGTTGTGTCGGTTTCCAGCCAGGGGAGCTCACCGCTGCCATCGAACACATAATCGGTGGAGTAATGCACCAACCAGGCACCCAATGCTTCCGCTTCTTTGGCGATAGCGGCCACACTGGTGGCGTTGAGCAACTCGGCAAACTCCCGCTCGCTCTCGGCTTTGTCTACCGCAGTGTGGGCTGCTGCGTTCACGATGACATCAGGCTTCACCAGGCGAACAGTCTCCGCCACGCCGGCCGGCTTGCTGAAGTCACCGCAATAATCGGTTGAGTCAAAATCGACGGCAGTGATACGGCCCAGCGGCGCCAATGCGCGTTGCAGTTCCCAACCTACCTGACCGTTTTTGCCAAACAACAGAATATGCATCAGGTACGCTCCCCGTAGTTCTGCTCAATCCAGGATTGGTAGGTGCCGCTCTTGACGTTGCTGACCCACTGCTGGTTATCCAGATACCACTGCACCGTCTTGCGGATACCGGACTCGAAGGTCTCTTGCGGTTGCCAAGCGAGTTCGGCGCTCATCTTGCTGGCGTCGATCGCATAGCGGCGATCGTGACCGGGGCGATCGGTCACATAGGTGATTTGATCGCGGTAGCTTCTCCCCTCACCCCGGCCCTCTCCCCCAAGGTGCGAGGGAGACAGAGGTACCATCTCGTCGAGCAGATCGCAGATGGTATGAACGACGTCCAGGTTCTGTTTCTCGTTATGACCGCCGATGTTGTAGGTCTCCCCTACCAAGCCCGTGGTCACCACCTTGTAAAGTGCACGCGCATGATCCTCAACATAGAGCCAATCGCGAATCTGGTCGCCCTTGCCATAAACCGGCAGCGGCTTGCCATCCAGCGCATTGAGGATCACCAGCGGGATCAGCTTCTCAGGGAAGTGGTAAGGACCGTAGTTGTTGGAGCAGTTGGTGACAATGGTCGGCAGGCCATAAGTACGGCGCCAGGCGCGCACCAGATGGTCACTGGAGGCTTTAGAGGCAGAATAGGGGCTGCTGGGAGCGTAGGGAGTGGTTTCGGTAAAGAGTGGCAATGGCTCACCAGCGGCGACTTCATCCGGATGGGGCAGATCCCCATACACCTCGTCGGTGGAGATATGGTGGAAGCGGAAGGCCGCCTTGCGCACCTCATCCAGGCCGTTCCAGTAGGCGCGAGCCGCTTCCAGCAACATATAGGTGCCAACGATATTGGTCTCGATAAAGTCAGCCGGGCCTGTGATGGAGCGGTCAACATGGCTCTCGGCGGCCAGATGCATCACGGCATCCGGCTGGTGTAGAGCAAACACCCGATCCAGCTCGGCACGGTTGCAGATATCTACTTGTTCGAAGGTATAACGCTCGCTCGACGATACATCGGCCAGGGATTCCAGATTGCCGGCATAGGTGAGTTTATCGAGATTGATAACGGAATCTTGGGTATCACGGATAATATGGCGCACAACGGCAGAGCCGATAAAGCCTGCGCCACCGGTAACAAGAATTTTCATAGATATGTGTTCTCTTGCGAGGAGTGAATACAGAATTGGGTATCGAGGGTATGGTATGGCAGGCGGCAGATCCGTTGATTAACATTAAGGAGCTACAAATAACGTATATTGCTAACGCTATACAAAACAACAAGCACGCTTATTTTTTGAACAAAAAAAGGGGTGATGTCATGGCTACCGCCCCTGAGTTACAGCCCCCAGTTTGCTGCTTTTAACCAGATTTTGCTTGCTGTTGGTCATCGTGTCCTCCAGCATTTTTATGTTTTGATGGTCGATAACAGTGTTACCCGCTCGCATTTTATAGCCAAAAGAGGGGTACCAAACCAAACGACACATAGTCTACCAGCCCGATAAGGGGCAGATTCTATCTCGTTTTCTGTAAACCTGCACACCAAAAAGTGCCTTCATCAAGGGTTTTGAATAAAGATTCGATGGAGAACCTACCGCACTTGATGAACTCATCCGAATCACCTTTAAAAATCGAACAGATCACAGCCAAGTTACCGTTTTTTGGGCGAAAAAAATGGGGCAACCGCTCGTGTTGCCCCATTTTATAGCCAGCTTTAACTGACTCTTTTATCAAATTGTGATCTGTCGCTCAGAACAGATGGGCACGCTTTTGCTCAGTCACCTTTTGACTCAACCGCTGCAGCCATGCGCGCCTCTTTGCTCTGGTGGCTGGTGAAGTAGCGCATCACCAGCACGAAGAAGAGCGGCACGAAGAAGATGGCCAGCACAGTGGCGCTGATCATCCCCCCCATCACGCCGGTACCGATGGCATTACGGCTGCTGGCGCCGGCGCCGGAGCTGATCACCAGCGGCAGCACCCCGAGGATAAAGGCGAGCGAGGTCATCAGGATCGGGCGCAGACGCAGGCGCGCCGCCTCCACCACCGCCTCACCCAGTCCCATCCCCTTGTCATAGAGCTCTTTGGCAAATTCCACGATCAAAATCGCGTTCTTCGCCGACAAGCCGATGGTAGTCAGCAGGCCGACCTGGAAGTAAACATCGTTCTCCAGCCCGCGCAGGGTGGCAGCCAGAATGGCCCCCAGCACCCCGAGCGGCACCACCAGCATCACCGAGAACGGAATGCTCCAGCTCTCGTAGAGGGCCGCCAGACAGAGGAACACCACCAGCAAAGAGATGGCGTAGAGCGCGGGGGCCTGTGAACCAGCCTGACGCTCCTGGAAGGAGAGCCCGGTCCACTCGATGCCCACCCCTTCCGGCAACTGTTTCACCATCTGTTCGATGGCGGCCATGGCATCACCGGTACTCTTGCCGGGCGCCGCCTCACCGACGATCTCCATCGCCGGCACGCCGTTATAACGCTCCAGACGCGGCGAGCCGAAGCTCCACTCGGTGCTGGCAAAGGCAGAGAAGGGCACCATCTGACCGGCACTGTTGCGCACATACCAGAGTTTCAGATCTTCCGGGTTCATCCGGAAGGGGGCATCCGCCTGCATATAAACCTTCTTGATCCGGCCACGGTCGACGAAGTCATTGACGTAGGAAGAGCCCCAGGCAGTGGCCAGGGTGTTGTTGATATCTGCGATGGAGAGCCCCTGCGCCAGCGCCTTCTCGTAGTCGATCTTGATATCGAGCTGGGGGGTGTCTTCCATCCCGTTCGGGCGCACCCGCACCAGAGTGGGATCCTGCGCCGCCATGCCGAGCAGCTGGTTACGCGCCGCCATCAGCTTGTCGTGACCGATACCGCCGCGATCCTGCAGGAAGAAGTCAAAACCGGTCGCCGTCCCCAGCTCCGGGATCGGAGGCAGGTTAAAGGCGAACACTTGCGCCTCCTTGATGCTGAACAGATAGCCCATGGCGCGGCCGATGATGGCATTGGCGCTGCGATCCGGGCTCTTGCGCTCGCTCCAGTCCTTGAGCTTGATAAAGGCCATACCCGCGTTCTGGCCACTACCGGCGAAGCTAAAGCCAGATACGGTCAGTACGGAATCTACGTTCTCCTTCTCGTTTTTCAGGAAGTAGTCGCGCATGTCCGCCAGCACCACCTCGGTACGCTGCTTGGTCGCCCCCACCGGCAGTTGCACCATGGACATGATGACCCCCTGATCCTCTTCCGGCAGGAAGGAGGTGGGCATCCGCATAAAGAGCACTGCCAACACCGCCAGCATGGCGCCGTAGATCAGGCTGTAGCGCACGCCCTGCTTGATCACCTTGCGCACGCCACTCTGATAGCGATTGGTCCCCGCATCAAAGGCGCGGTTGAACCAGCCAAAGAAGCCGCGCTTGGCCCCAAACTCGCCATGTTTCATCGGCTTGAGCAGGGTGGCACAAAGGGCCGGTGTCAGGATCAACGCCACCAGCACCGACAGCACCATGGCCGAGACGATGGTCAGTGAGAACTGGCGATAGATGGCGCCGGTCGAGCCGCCGAAGAAGGCCATCGGCACGAACACGGCAGAGAGCACCAGGGCGATCCCCACCAGCGCGCCGGTGATCTGGGTCATCGACTTGCGGGTCGCTTCCAGCGGGGAGAGATCCTCCTCGCTCATCAGCCGCTCCACGTTCTCAACCACCACGATGGCGTCATCCACCAGCAGGCCGATGGCCAGCACCATACCGAACATGGTGAGGGTGTTGATGGAGAAACCAAACGCCGCCATCACCCCGAAGGTACCGAGCAGCACCACAGGCACCGCGATGGTCGGGATCAGGGTGGCGCGGAAGTTCTGCAGGAACAGATACATGACGCAGAACACCAGGAAGATCGCCTCGATCAGGGTCTGCACCACCTCCTCGATGGAGATCTTCACAAACGGCGTGGTGTCGTAGGGGTAGACGATCTCCATGTTGGCCGGGAAGTAATCCGACAGCTCATTGAGCTTGGCACGCACCTTCTCGGCGGTATCCAGCGCGTTGGCGCCAGTAGCCAGCTTGATGGCGACCGCGGCGGTAGACTGGCCGTTGTAGAGCGCATCGGCGTCATAGCTTTCGCCCGCCAGCTCGACCCGGGCCACATCTTTCAGCCGTACCTTGGAGCCATCCTGATTCACCCGCAGCAGGATATCGTTGAACTGCTCCACGGTAGAGAGACGGGTCTGCCCCATGATAGTCGCGGTGAACTGCTGATCTTCCACAGATGGTGTGCCACCCAGCTTGCCGAACGCCACCTGGGCGTTCTGCGCCTTGATGGCCGCCTGCACATCACCCGGTGTCATCTGCACCCGGTTGAGTTTGTTGGGATCGAGCCAGACCCGCATGGAGTACTGGCTGCCGAACAAGGTGATATCCCCTACCCCGTCCAGACGGCTCAGGGGCTCCTTGATGTTGGAGACCACATAATCCGCCAGATCGTCGTTATTCATGCTGCCATCGCTGGAGATGAACGCCGCGACCATCAGGAAGCTGCTGGAGGTCTTCTGTACCCGGATCCCCTGCTGCTGCACCTCTTGCGGCAGCAGCGACATCGCTTGCTGCAGCTTGTTCTGCACCTGCACCTGGGCAATATCGGGATCGGTCCCCGGCTGGAAGGTGAGGGTCACCGACACCCGCCCCGCGGAGTCAGACTGGGAGGACATGTAGAGCAGGTGATCCAGCCCGGTCATGTTCTGTTCGATGATCTGGGTTACCGAGTCTTCCACCGTTTTGGCGGATGCGCCCGGATAGCTGGCGGAAATACCGACCGCGGGTGGCGCAATGCTCGGATACTGGGCGACCGGCAATTTGATGATGGCCAGGCTGCCCGCCAGCATGATCACCAGCGCGATCACCCAGGCAAAAATGGGTCTGTCTATAAAAAATCGAGCCATGAAGCGACTACTCCATCCTACTTGTTGGCCGGGGTGTTGGACGCGGCTTGAGCAGACGGTGCATCAGCACCCTGCTCGGCGGGATTGACCACGGCGCCCGGTCGTACTTTCTGCAAGCCAGCCACGATCACCCGCTCGCCGGAGGTGAGCCCTGACTCAACCACCCAGTTGCTGCCAACGACCCGGCTCAGCTGCACGTTGCGCAGCTCCACCTTGTTGTCAGCCGTCACAACCATCACGGTGGCGCCACCATTGGGGGTGCGAGTCACGGCAGTTTGCGGCACCAGCAGCCCTTGCGCCCGCTCACCCTCTTGCAGGGTGGCGCGCATAAACATGCCGGGCAGCAGCAGTTGGTGAGGGTTGGGCACAATCACCCGCAGGGTCACCATGCCGGAGGTCTCATCCACGGTCACATCGGAGAACTGCAACGAGCCCTCTTCGCCATAGGTACTGCCATCTTCCAGCTGGAAGGTCACCTTGGCGCCTTTCTGCTCGTCCTGGGTCAGCTTGCCCTCGGCGACCAGTCGCTTGAGGCGCAGCAGATCGGCGGTGGACTGACGCACATCTACATACATGGGATCGAGCTGCTGGATGGCGGTCAGGCTGTCAGCCTGCTGGGCGGTCACCAGCGCACCCTCGGTTACCGCGGATTTACCGATGCGGCCACTGATGGGGGCTGTGATGCGGGTGTAACCGAGATTGATCTCGGCAGTGCGCAAAGCCGCCTTGCTCGCCATGATCTCCGCCTTGGCCTGCTTCCAGCTGGCGTCGGCGTCGTCATAGTCCTGACGGCTGATGGATTTGACCTTGAGCAGCTCCTGATAGCGCTGCGCCTTGAGGCGGGCACTCTGCTCGTTGGCCTCGGCCTTGGCCAGATTGGCCTTGGCGCTGGCGACTGCCGCCTGATAAACAGCCGGGTCGATCTGATAGAGCAGATCGCCCGCCTTCACATCGCTCCCCTCGGTAAAGAGGCGCTTGAGGATGATGCCGCTCACCTGCGGACGCACTTCGGCCACCCGCAACGGGGCACTGCGACCGGTCAATTCGGTGGTCAACATTAGCGGTCCGCTCTGCAGGGTCACCACGTTGACCGCCGCAGGGGGCATGCCGCCCTGTCCCTGGGGTGCGCCCCCCTTGTCACCACAACCTGCCAGCAAGCCTGTAGCCAGCAAGGCAAGACCAACTGAACGAGCAAGAATATGTTTATGCATGAAACACCTGAGCCTTTGCCAGTCAATGAACAATCAGGGCCACACGGGCCCTGTTGGTAAATAGTCGAAAGATGAGGCAATATACATACATTCATAAATGTATGTAAGTGACTTTTTGCTTGCATGAGGCACAAATTTCGATGGCCAGACGAACCAAAGAAGAGGCGCAGCAAACCCGCTGCCACATCATGAGCACGGCGCTGGATCTGTTCTGCTCTCAGGGCCTGGCCAAGACCAGCCTGACCGACATCGCCAGAGCGGCAGACCTGACCCGCGGGGCCATCTATTGGCATTTCAAGAACAAGGATGAACTCTTCATTTCGCTCTGGCAGGAGCTCTGCAGCCCCCTCGCCCACCAGCTCGATGCCTGCCTCAATCCAGATGAGCCGGATCCGCTGGGGCAACTGCGCCTCTTCTTCGAAGGGGTGCTCCACAGCTTCATTCACAATCCGGCCCAGCGGCAGATGTTCACCATACTGTTCAATCTCGAATCGCTGGAGGGGGAAGCCATCTCACTGCGCGAGCATATCCGCAGCCAGTCCGCCAACTTCTTTCGGGACCTGGAGACCACCCTGGCCAATGCGGTACGGCGGGGCCAACTGCCCGCCAACCTCAACCTGCAGCGCGCCGCCACCCTGCTCCACTGCACTCTGGATGGCTACATCATCAACTGGCTCCACTTTCCGGGGCGGATAGACCTGCAGGGCGAATCCGCCTTCCTGATAGAGAGCATGTTCACCATGCTGGCCCAGCCCCACGGGCCTGCCTGCGGCCGCTAACCGGCTCCGGCAACTCCCACCCATCCAAATCGGGGCCTGACCGCGCGCTTTGGCAGTCAGGCCCCGATTTGTTACCCTGTGCGCCCCCTGCTTGAGGTAACCCCTGTGCCACACTCTGACGCCATCCCCGCTTCCCGGCCATTTAACGACCAGCACGCCCACGTTCGAACTGCCTTTGTGGCACGTCTCAAACCCGGTGCTCACCTGCTCAATGGTCAATGCGGTATGGGGGAGGATCTGTGCTGGCTGCGTGCAGAAGGGTATATAGTCACTGCCTGTGAAGCTGTGCTGGCCGACGCCAGAGTTGCCTCACAGCAATCCGGGCAAGCGGTGCGGGTCTGCCCGCTGGCGAAGATGCACTCGGTGCTCCCTTACGATGGCATCTGGCTGAGCCGCCCGCTTGATAGCGACGTGGCCACCCTTGTTCCCCAGTTGCAACAGCTGGCGACCCTGCTCAAAGCGGGTGCTCCGCTCTGCTTCCCCCTGCCGCCAAGCGGCAAGATTAGTCACGATGAGCTACAACAACTGGTCACCACATCCGGGATAGCGCTGCAACTGGCGCCGATGGAAGCCGTATCAGCCAGTACGTCAGATTCCTCAAGTCAAAACGCCAATCAGTACGTCATGTTGCTGCGTGGCGATCATCAGGCCACCTAACGGGCTAATTCATCACGAATTTTCCCATTCAACGCCAAGCCGACAGCTAGTCGGCGATCTTGGCCTTCGACAATATTTAACTCGGCGTTAACGCAGAAAAGGCAGACATAACACGGCTTACGTGTTAAAAAGTGTGATTAATATCAAATTTTAATAACAAAACAGACAATACAACCAACTCCGGATTTCCTTATGAAACTTGTCCTGAAACTCATTGCTGGCATCCTTGCCGGTCTCTTGCTCGGTCTCTACGCCCCTGAGTGGGTGGCGCGCGTGCTGTTTACGGCCAAGACAGTGATAGGTCAGCTGATCACCTTCACCATTCCGCTCATCATTCTGTTCTTTATTATGAGCGGCATCGCCAGCCTGCCGAAAAACTCCGGCAAGCTGCTGGGCAAAACCGTGGCCCTCTCCTACTGCTCCACCATTCTGGCGGGGCTGTTCGCCTTTACCGTGGCGAGCCACCTGATCCCGCAGTTCACCACCGCCGCCGAGCCCACCACGGCCACGGCCATCAAGCTCGCCTCCTACGTCAATCTGGAGATCCCGCCGCTGTTTGGCGTGATGTCGGCACTGGCCGCCGCCTTCGTGTTCGGCATCGGCATCAGCGCCACCCAGGCCACCGATCTGCGCCGGGTCGCCGATCAGGGTCGTGACATCATCGACCGCCTGCTGGCCAAGGTGATCATTCCGCTGCTGCCGTTCTACATCGCCGGCGTCTTTGTCGAGATGACGGTGGAAGGCACCGTATTCGCTACCCTGAAGACCTTCGGCGTGGTGCTGGTGATGGCGATCCTGATGCACTGGATCTGGCTCTCCGTACTGTTCGTGGGTACCGGTCTGGCCCTTGGCCGCTCACCGGCCCAGCTTATCAAGAACATGCTGCCCGCCTACTTCACCGCGCTTGGGACCATGTCGAGCGCCGCCACCATTCCGGTCGCCCTGCAATCGAGCAAGAACAACGGGGTGAGCGACGGTATCGCCAACTTTACTGTGCCCCTGTGCGCCACCATTCACCTCTGTGGCTCCACCATTACCCTGGTCACCTGTGCCACCGCGGTGATGTTCCTCTCCGAGCATCTGGCCATTCCGGGCATCGAGACCATGCTCCCCTTCATCATGATGCTGGGGGTGATCATGATCGCCGCACCAGGCGCGCCGGGTGGTGGCGTGATGTCGGCGCTGGGCCTGCTCACCTCCATGCTCGGTTTCGGTGAAGCCTCCATCGCCCTGATGATCGCCCTCTATCTGGCGCAGGACAGCTTCGGCACCGCCTGCAACGTCACCGGTGACGGCGTGATTGCCCTGTGGGCGGATCGCTTCGCCAACGGTAGCGAGAGCGCAGCTCCAGTGGCCGAGGCCGAACAGGCATAAGCTCGCCGGGAAGGCCCGACCATCCTCTGCAAAAACCGCAGGCCCGAACCATGTTCGGGCCTGCGTCGTTTCTGCCACCTTCACAGTGTTTGTACGTATTCCTCCTCCCTCTCTTTACCCCCCTCTGCCGTAAACAGCATTCGCGCAGCTCTCTACACCCGACAAAATTATTGGCATATGCTACATATGAGCGTATAAATGGCTTATGCCAATTAGGAGCCACCATGCCAAGACCCAAGATTGCCCGCCAGATCTGTGGCCGCCCCGCCAACAGCTGCTTCAAACCCAACGGCCGCCCCATGCATCAGCTGGAACAGGTCACGCTGGCCCCTGACGAGTTCGAGGCACTGCGCCTCGTCGACCTTCAAGGAATGCAGCAGCAAGAGGCCGCCCTGGTGATGGGGGTCTCCCGCCAGACCCTGGCCAATATCCTGAAAAAAGGGCGCTACAAGGTGGTGGAGTGTCTGAGTCTGGGCAAGGCATTGATGATGCAACCCGCCGAGCCCGACCACCCAACCAGTGGAGAAGAGCCGACATGAATGCTGTCACAACCATGACCACCACCCTCTGCAACAGCGCCCTGATGCTGAGTCAGGGGTTGCTGGCTGGCCACTTTACCCGTGCCGAGCAGTTGCAGATCCTGAGCCCCGAAGGGAACGTTATCGCCACCCTGGCTAACCCGGCCGCCGCCGAAGGCTGCCACGGCAAGCAAGCGCTGCTCGACGCCCTCGCCCATCATCAGGTGGGTCAGGTGGTGGTGCGCAATATCGGCGAGCGAATGCTGGGGCGCCTGCTGGCAGCCAATATCCGGGTGCTGCAGTGTCGCTCTGCCCGCCTGCCGCTGCCCGCGCTGCTAGCCCCCACCAATTTGCAACCTCTTACCGAGGCAAGTCAGGGCCGTCCGTCTCGTCGTCATCAGAGCAAGGCGACTATCCGTGCCATCCAGCCCGTCGGCGCAGGCCACCCACATTGTCACGATGGTTGCAACAGTGGCTCCGATCACTGTTGCGCCAGTAGTGGCAATCAGGCAGAGAGCCCACTGCAAGGCCATACTTGTTGCCACGGCAGTGAAGGCGCCAACCAGCAGGGCGGTTGCTGCCATCATCACTGATGCCATCGCTGTGCATGTCATCACCATCAAGGAGAAGAGATCATGTCCATCTGGTTGTTGAGCCTGCTCGCCTCGTTCGTGCTGATCTTGGCCATGGGCACCATCATCTGGTGGCGCCAATACCAGCTTGCCCAGAAGCGGGAAGATAAAGAGGTGCGTCCCTGTGGCTGCTCCAGCGCCTGCGCGGATCACCTCTATCAGATCAGCGAGCCGACGCCCAAAAAGTAACCTGAGCGCAGCCGCCCTAGCCGCAGATAGAAGGTCGGCAAAATAAGGGCGCGTGGAATCGAGAGGCACATAAAAGAGAGGGGGGCACCTGCTGGTGCCCCCATCTCTATTTATTCCTCGTCATGCTTGAACCGCCTCTTTCCCCCCTTACGCTCATCACACGCGCTCAACCCGGCTCTGCGCCGCTGGGCGCCACACTCGGAGTGCAGGCCGGATCCTGATACTGCTGATAGATGGCATAAAACTCGGCCTTGTTGTGCAGGGCTGCGGCGACACAGGCGGGATCAAACTGGCTGCCGGCATGCTCCTCCAGATAGGCAAACGCCGTCTCGAACGGCCATGCCTTCTTGTAGGGGCGCTCGCTGGTCAGGGCATCAAACACATCAGCCACCGTCACGATGCGCGCCGCCAGCGGGATCGCCTCCCCCGCCAGCCCCAGCGGATTGCCGGTGCCGTCAAAGCGCTCGTGATGGCTGGCGATGATATTGGTCAGCATGTCGGTGTGGTGAATGCCATCGAGACCAAACTCGTTGATCATCAGGCTGATCATCTCCCGCCCTTTGCCTGGGTGGATCTTCATGATCTCGAACTCTTCCGGGGTCAGCTTGCCCGGCTTGAGCAAAATGGCATCCGGCACAGCGATCTTGCCGATGTCGTGCAGCTCAGAGAAGAGGTAGATAAACTCCACCTCCTCATCGCTCAGCCCGCAAGTCGGGGCCAGCGTCTTGGCGATCAGCCGGGAGTAGGCCGACATCCGGTGCAGATGGTTGGCGGTCTCCTCATCCCGATAACGGCTGAACTCCCGCGCCGTGGTCAGCGCGCCGCCAAGGGTCTGGATGGAGAAAAACTCCACCGCAATGATGGCCGAGAGCGCCTGGGCATAGGCCGACAGCTCGCTGCGGATCGGCTCCTCGAAGTATCCCGGCTCCATGGCATCGCAAAACAGAAAACCAAACAGCTTGCTGTTGAACAGCAGCGGCTCGGTATAGCTGGAGGCATAACCCGCCTCCAGTACCTTGCGGCTGTGCTCCGACGCAGAGCCACGCAGGGCATCGAGATTGCCGAGCACCCGGGGCTGCTTGTGCTCCGCCAGATAACTCAGGGAGGGGACATCGCTCAGCTTCACCTCATACTGCACCAGCGGCGAAGGCCCCTCGGTGCTGTGGGCAAAGGTCTTGAGCTGATCGGTATGGGGATCGTAAATCGCGATGGCCACCCGACTCAGCTTGTCAAAGCGCTGCCTGAGCGTGGCATGTACACTCTGCATTTTTTCGCCAAATGAACTTTCCATCGCCATCTCCAACGGGACCCCGTGATGGAAGTATAGTGACTCCCTTTGACGCTCTCCCCGCCACAGCGTCAAAATTGACAGAAAAATCAACAAAGCAGCTTCCCCACAACAAGCCTGCATGGCAGAGGCAATAGCCCTACCAAGGGCGCGCCATCACCGGCTGCTCGTGCGGCGCAATCTTGCCTGGTCGGAGATATTGTTCGGTTCTGCCATGCTGGCTGTATAGTTTTTGGGGCGTTGTTTCCCAAATCGATACAGCTTGAATGGAACTAACTGAGGACTTGGTGATCTGATCACCACCATCCTCTTCAAGTCTGCATCATGGGCA
>NZ_JBFODN010000081.1:0-3303 GCF_040908345.1 Aeromonas sp. R3-1 | reverse complement strand
CCCACGAGGGCCAGCAGGTGGATCTGATGGCGGTGGATCGGCAGAAGATGGCCGAGTGGCTCGGCTGGCTCGATGCCGCTGGCCTCAAGAGCCTGCAACTGCTGCCCGATGTGCTGGCGCTGCCACAGGCCGCTGATGGCTGGTCTGCCCTGCAACTCGGCAACGAGTGGCTGGTGCGCCAGGGCCCCTGTCAGGGGATCGTCGCCGACGAGTCGCTGCTGGCTATCTTGCTGGCAACCGAAGCCGAGCCGGTCACCATCCACAGCCATACCCCGGTGCCCGCCATTGCCGCCGCCAACTGGCAGGCGGCGGAGCCCGAACTCCCCATGCTGCTGCTGGCCAAGGGGGCCCTCACCTGCCGGGCCAACCTGCTGACCGGCCCCTACCGGCCGCAGACCGAATATGCCCGCTACTGGTTGCAGTGGCGCAAGGTAGCCATCACCGCCGGTCTGTTGCTGCTGGTGGCCCTCGGCCAGCGCGGGGTGCAGCTCTATCAGCTCACCGAGCAGGACAAGGCGCTGAAAGCGGAGATCCGCGCCGTCTATACCCGCATCTTTCCGGGTGAGAGCCGCATCGTGAACGTGCGCAGCCAGATGAACCAGCATCTGCAACAGATGGGGCAAGCCCCGCAAAACGGCGTGCTGCTGATGCTCACCGAGCTGGCCCCCACCTTTGCCGAAGTCCCCGGCCTCAAGCCGCAGGTGATGCGCTTTGATGCCAGTCGCCGCGAGCTGCGGCTGCAGGTGACCGCCCCCGGCTTTGCCGAGATCGAGCGGTTCCGCGAGCTGGCCGGCAAGCAATTCGAGGTACAGCAAGGCGAGGTGCGCAGCACCGAGGGCAAGGTAGAGGGCGCACTGGTGCTCAAGGGTAAATCATCATGATGGAAAAATTGCAGAGCTGGTGGCACGGCATCACCGCACGGGAACAGCGGCTGGTGGTCGCAGGCGGCGTTCTGCTGCTGGTTGGTCTCTTCTACTGGAGCGTCTGGCAGCCCATCGCCAACCGCATCGCGGAGCGGGAGCGGCAGGTGCAGAACCAGCAGCAGACCCTCGCCTGGCTCAAAGAGAAGGGGGAAGAGGTGCTGGCCATGCAGGGGGGCTCGGGTCGCCAGATCGACACCAGCGGCACCCTGGAAGGGGTGGTCAACCGCACCGCCTTCAACCACAAGATCAAGATTGCCCGGCTACAACCCCAGGCGCAGGAGCTGCAAGTGTGGATCGACACGGTCCAGTTCGATGACTTGCTGCTCTGGCTCTCCACTCTGGTGGAGCAGCACGGCATTCAGGTTCAAATCATCGAGATCGCCCGCGAGGATCTGGCCCCGGGTCTGGTCAAGGTCAGACGTTTGCAGTTGAGTCGTCCACAATGAAAAAACGCATCTTGATTGCCAGCCTGTTTCTGGCCGCCTATCTGGTATTCCTGCTGGCCACCCTGCCTGCAGCACTGGTGGCTCGCCATCTGCCGCTGCCTGCCAACATTGCCAACCTGCTGAAACTGGAAGGGGTGAGCGGCACGCTCTGGAGTGGCCAGATTGCCCGACTGCAATATGCCAGCGAATCGGTGAACCAGCTGCGCTGGGATCTCAACGGCTGGTCGCTGCTGCGCTTCGCCCCCGAAGTGGCCATACGCTTTGGCGATCGCAACGGACTCAATGGTCAGGGCGTTGTCGGCTGGAATGGCGCCGCCTTCGGCCGGGATCTGACCCTCAACGCCCCCGCCCCCTGGTTGCTGAGCCGGGTGCCGATGCGCCTGCCGATCCCGATCTCCGTCAGCGGCCAGCTGCAGCTCAAAGTGGAGCAATTTGCCCAGGGCAACCCCTGGTGTGACAACCTCTACGGCAACCTCGACTGGTACAACGCCAGCGCCGATACCCCGGCGGGCAAGCTGGATCTGGCTGACCCCGAGCTGAAACTCACCTGCCTCGACTCCAGACTGGTGGCCGAGCTAAAGCAGGGCTCCGATGCGGTGCAGACCATAGGTCGCCTCGAGCTGCAACCCAATGGCCAATACCTGTTCCAGGGCACCCTGAAACCAGGCCCGGAACTGCCACCACAGATGCAACAAGGGCTCCCCTTCCTCGGCCAGCCCGATAGTCAGGGGCGCTTCCCCCTGCGCTATCAGGGGCGGATCTAAGCCATCATTCAAGGTGAAAATGGCTCAGGGACAACCCGAGCCATTTTTATCGTCCATGTGACGTGTCCGTTGAAATACCAGATACGGCAGATACAAAAAAGCCCAAGCGATTGGATCGCTTGGGCTTTCTCTTTGAATATGGCGGAGGAGGTGGGATTTGAACCCACGGATGGTCGCCCATCGCCGGTTTTCAAGACCGGTGCATTCAGCCGCTCTGCCACCCCTCCGAACGGCGTGCATACTACGCTAAGCCCTTGTTCATATGCAATACATATTTCCTGTGGGATAGTGTGCGGGAGCAAAATGGCAGGTGGCTTGAAATTGTTCCTCGTCATCCCTATTTGTTCTACATACAATGCGTAAACATGCAGTAACAAACAGCGATCAC
Organism: Aeromonas sp. R3-1; assembly: GCF_040908345.1. Classification (NCBI taxonomy): domain Bacteria; kingdom Pseudomonadati; phylum Pseudomonadota; class Gammaproteobacteria; order Aeromonadales; family Aeromonadaceae; genus Aeromonas; species Aeromonas sp. R3-1. Next base: position 782 of record NZ_JBFODN010000081.1, on the reverse strand, counting down.
GAGGCAGCTGTTCGCCGTCTCACCCGGACATCAAGAGGACACCCAAGATGGATACCCGTTCTATCTACACTGGCACCCAAAGTGCCGTACGCGATACCAACAAGGTGCTGCGTAACACCTATATGCTGCTCTCCCTCACTCTGGGCTTCTCTGCCGTGGTGGCGGGGGTCGCTACCGTGATGAACATGCCGCCGCTGCACTGGGCCGTGTTCCTGATCGGTGTCTACGGTCTGATGTTCCTGACCGAGAAGAATCGCAACAACGGCATGGGGCTGGTCTTCACCTTCGCCCTGACCGGTCTGCTGGGCTATAGCCTGGGCCCCATCATCAACATGTACATGAACAATGGTGGTGGCGAGATCGTGATGACCGCCCTTGGCGGCACCGCGCTCACCTTCTTCGGTCTGTCGGCTTATGCCCTGACCACCAAGCGTGACCTCTCTTTCATCGGCGGCATGCTGTTCGTCGGTTTCTGGGTACTGCTGGTGGCCATGATTGCCAACATCTTCCTGCAGATGAGCGCCCTGAACCTGGCTCTGTCCGCCATGTTCATGCTCTTCTCCTCCGGGGCCATCCTGCTGACTACCCAGCAGATCGTGCGCGGCGGCGAGACCAACTACATCTCCGCCACCGTCACCCTGTATGTCTCCATCTACAACATCTTCCTGAGCTTGCTGAGCCTGCTTGGCGGCAACCGCAACTAATCAGAAACCCCGCTTCGGCGGGGTTTTTATTGGCGCAGATTTTTGTCAGGATAAGTTGTAAATCAAGGATATGAAGCG
>NZ_JBFODN010000080.1:0-22308 GCF_040908345.1 Aeromonas sp. R3-1 | reverse complement strand
ACATGGGCTTCAGCCGCCTCGGACTGGCGCTGGGGGGCATGACCGGCTATGTGGGCGGCGGCTCCCTCTATGACTTCTCGCTGCAACAGGGACAACCGGCCCTCCCCTGGCTGGTGCTGGGCACCATAGGCGTCGCCACCATGTTGCTGCTCGCCCGCTGCTTCTCCCGCCGCCCGGAGCTGGCTATCAGAGCCGCCGCCTGACGACCGCCCCACCTGCGGCAGCCCAATCAACGGGGCTGCCGCTCACCCCATATTCTGCAAGTCATCACAGCAAAAGGTTGCGAATTACAACTTTTACGCTATTTTAGTTGTCATTCACAACTAAAAAGGAACCCACGATATGGATCCCCGTCCCCTGCGCGCCCTGTCGCGCGATCTGGTTCGCGAACTCGGCATGCTCTCCCAGCAGTGCGGCAATCTGGCCCTCACCCCCATCGAGGCTCACCTGCTGATCGAGCTGGAAAACGCCCCGGCCACCAACCAGCAGCTGGCAGAAAAGCTGCACATCGACAAATCCAACGCCAGCCGCCCGCTTGCGCGCCTCGCCGAGCGGGATCTCATCAGCTGGCACCCGCACCCCTCCGACGGCCGCAGCAAGGAGGCCCGCCTCACCGTCAACGGTCAGGGGATGCTGCTGGAGTTGCACCGGGAGATGGACGGGGCGATGGAAGAGATGCTGGCGCAGTTGAGCCTGCCCGAGCGGGAGCAGCTGTGGCAAGGGTTGCGGCTCTATCGCAGCGCCCTCTCCCGCGCCCGTCGCCAGCGGGGCTACCAGATCCGCCCCATCACGGCGGCGGACAATGCCCAGATCGCCTTGGTGATCCGCGCCGTCTCGGCCGAATATGGCCTCACCGCAGACAAGGGGTATGGGGTATCCGATCCCAATCTCGATACCCTCTCCCAGAGCTATCAGGGGGAGAAGAGCCGCTACTGGGTTATCGAAGGGCCAGACGGTTCCATCCTCGGCGGTGGTGGTATCGCGCCATTGGCGGGAGAAGAGGGAGTCTGCGAGCTGCAGAAGATGTACTTTATGCCTGCCCTGCGCGGACTGGGCCTTGGCAAGCGGCTGGTGTTGCAGGCACTGGACGAGGCGCGCGCGCTTGGTTATCAGCGCTGCTATCTGGAAACGACCGAGGTCTTGCGCGAAGCCACCAGCCTCTATGAATCACTGGGCTTTGAACACCTGCCCAGCCCCCTTGGCTGCACCGGCCACGGGGATTGCGAGATCTGCATGGTGTTAGACCTGGCGCTCTAAAGTGATAGCGGCAAGCAGGAGTCTCCCCTGCTTGCCGCTTCGTTTACTGCGGCAGCGCCACTACCCGGAATCGCTCCAGCACCAGCGTGGCGTGCTCATCAAATTCTCTCCCTTCCGCCTTCATCTCACGCTCGAAGAATGCCTTGTGCGCCTTGTACCACCAAGCCAGAGAGCCATCACCCTCCCCCTCCTCGGCAGCAAATGCAGCATCAATCTCATCGAATGGACACAAGGTGACTGACACCAGTTCAACCAGAGCCTTGGGTTGACCATTCCAGTCAGTTACCACCAGTAGGTCCCCCTGTTCCGGCATCCGCTCGCCCTTCTCCAGATACCAGTAAGCGAGGCTACAGGTCGCTCGCTTGCGTCCTGCTACCACCAGCGAAGCACAGAGATTGGCATTGTGTTCATCAGCACAGAAGTAGTCCGCCGAGACATGACGAGCCCGTGCAGCCACAGGCTGGGATAACAGATAACCCTCAGCCAGAGCCGAGCAGGCAGGATTCATCGATTCAACCATCACCTCTCCTTGATGCATAAAAAAATCCCGCCATCTGGCGGGATTTGGTAAGCAGTATCAGTGCTCGCGAGTCTGACGGAACTCGACGTCCGGATGGCGCTCCTGGGCCAGGCGCAGGTTGACCATGGTCGGCGCGATATAGGTGAGGTTGTCACCGCCATCGAGGGCCAGGTTGACCTCGTTCTTGCGCTTGAACTCTTCGAACTTCTTGACGTCGGTCCCTTCCACCCAGCGGGCGGTGGAGACGTTGACCGCCTCGTAGATGGCCTCGACGTTGTACTCGCTCTTGAGGCGCGAAACCACCACGTCAAACTGCAGCACACCGACCGCGCCGACGATGAGATCGTTGCTGATCAGCGGACGGAACACCTGTACCGCCCCCTCTTCGGAGAGCTGGACCAACCCCTTGAGCAGCTGCTTCTGCTTGAGCGGGTCGCGCAGGCGGATGCGGCGGAACAGTTCCGGTGCAAAGTTCGGGATGCCGGTGAACTTCAGATCTTCACCCTGGGTGAAGGTGTCGCCGATCTGGATGGTACCGTGGTTATGCAGACCGATGATGTCACCGGCGAAGGCGTCTTCCGCCTGCTCCCGGTCACCGGCCATAAAGGTCACTGCGTCGGAGATGTTCACATCCTTGCCGATACGCACGTGGCGCATCTTCATGCCCTTGCTGTAGGTGCCTGATACGATACGCATAAAAGCGATACGGTCGCGGTGTTTCGGATCCATGTTTGCCTGGATCTTGAACACGAAGCCGGAGAACTTCTCCTCGGTCGCTACCACTTCGCGGCTCTCGGCCTTGCGCGGCATGGGAGACGGCGCCCAGTCAGTCAGGCCATCCAGCATGTGGTCAACACCGAAGTTACCCAGTGCGGTACCGAAGAAGACCGGGGTCATCTCGCCAGCGATAAAAGCATCGTGATCGAACTCGGGGGAGGCGCCCTGCACCAGCTCCAGCTCGTCACGCAGCTGCTGGGCCAGATCTTCGCCGACGGCGGCATCCAGATCCGGGTTGTTCAGCCCCTTGACCACCCGCTTCTCCTGGATGGTGTGCCCCTGACCGCTCTGATAGAGATAGGTCTCATCCTTGTAGAGGTGATAGACCCCCTTGAAGGATTTGCCGCAGCCGATAGGCCAGGTGATCGGGGCGCACATGATCTTCAGCTCGCGCTCCACCTCATCCATCACTTCCATCGGATCGCGCACTTCACGGTCCAGCTTGTTCATGAAGGTGAGGATGGGGGTATCACGCAGACGGGTGACTTCCATCAGCTTGCGGGTCCGGTCTTCAACACCCTTGGCGGCATCGATGACCATCAGGCAGCAGTCGACCGCCGTCAGGGTACGGTAGGTATCTTCAGAGAAGTCCTCGTGACCAGGGGTATCGAGCAGGTTGACCAGACAATCGGCATAGGGGAACTGCATCACCGAGGTGGTGATGGAGATACCACGCTGCTTCTCCATCTCCATCCAGTCGGATTTGGCGTGCTGGCCCGAGCCACGGCCCTTGACGGTACCGGCGCGCTGAATGGCCTGTCCGAACAGCAGGACTTTTTCAGTGATGGTGGTTTTACCCGCATCCGGGTGCGAAATGATCGCAAAAGTGCGTCTCTTGGAGACTTCACTCAGAAATTCAGCTGACATAATTCAACGTTCTTCTATTGAGCGGTGGCATCAGCCACCGTGGGAATAAATCCGGAATGCCGCTCACGGCACATGTATACGCAACGAAAGCCACGCCAGCTGGCGTATTGCCAACCAGGTGGAGAGAGGGAAGAGGGTTGCGTTACATGGGTCTTCTCGCCTGAGTCAAAGCAAAATTGCGCGACATTATACCCGCGCGAGTGAAAAATACCCAGCCTGACAAGAGATGATAATTTGGCCGCTCCTCCGTTCCACAGGTTCCAACTGAACAGAAAATCAAACACTCCGAATCGGATGGCAGCATCCGGACCACGTGGAGTTGGCCCCCTCCTCATGCCAGCAACAACCACTCTTGATAAATTTTCATACTTGGACTTTCCCTACCCAGCTACAAATATGTAAATCGTATCTACATAATGGAGAGGTCATTACATGAAACATTCCACCCTGCACAATCAACAGATCGTCATTATCGGTGGTACCTCGGGTCTTGGCCTGGCCACCGCCCAACAAGCGATCGAGCAAGGCGCCAAGGTCATTATCGGCGGTTCCAGCCGTGAGCAGCTTGCCACTGCACTGGCTGAACTGGGCCCAAGTGCCAGTGGCCATCAACTGGATATTCTCGACGTCGACTCCGTCAATCACTTTTTCAACCAGCTGGATTCGCTGGATCATCTCGTCATTACCGCCGCCGTCATGCGACCAGGCAGCTTTCTCACCGCTGCCATCGAGGATTTGAAAATCAACATGGACAGCCGCTTCTGGGGAAGTGTTCATGCGATCCGCGCCGCAGCACCCAAACTGTCCGAACGCGGCTCCATCGTGCTCACGTCCGGGATGGTGACGCGCCGCCCACAACTGGGTAAAGCACTCCCTGCCGTTGCAGCTGGCGCGGTTGAAACGCTGGCTCACAGTCTGGTTACCGAGCTGACCCCCCGTCGGATCAACGTCATCAACCCGGGCCCCATGCGTACTCCCATGCTGCTTAAAGCACTGGGCAATGACCCACAAAAAGTGGCTGCCGTGGCGCAAAGCCTGCCGTTGAAGCGCTTGGGAGAGGGAGAGGATTATGCACAGGCCGCACTGTTCCTGATGAGCAACAACAACATGAATGGTGAAGTGCTTCATCTCAATGGTGGCAGCGCCTGGGCATAACGCCCTTCTGACGCTCTTCTGCGCTCGCGCTTGCCAATCTGTCATCGCAGGCAAGAACGAGCGCAGGGGACGAGCATCATCGCCGTATCAGTGTGCTCCCCAATAGCGATGACACCCTGGTGAGTGACAATACCCAGCCCGTCACTCGTCTGTCTCCAGCCGATTGCGCCCCGCCTCTTTCGCACGATACAGCGCATTGTCAGCACGCTGGATCAAGGCCGCCAGATCCTGATCATCGTCTCGCAGAGAGGCACATCCGATACTGATGGTTACCGGGTACGACATGCCGGGCAGCGCCCGGTTGGCGACCGAGTGACGGATCCGCTCAGCCACCCGGCACGCCTCTTCAAGGCTGGTATCCGGCAGCAGGATCAAGAACTCCTCTCCGCCGGTACGCCCCAACTGATCCTGGTGCCGCAACTGACGATCTGCCGCCCGAGAGACCCATTGCAGCACCCTGTCTCCCTGGTGATGGCCCAGGGTATCGTTGATCCGCTTGAAGTGATCGATATCGAACACCAGCAGACAAAATGGCGTGCCCTGCCTGCGAGCCAGCGCCAGCATATCGCTGCCCTGCCGCAGCACCCGACGGCGGTTGTTGATGCCGGTCAGCTCATCGGTAAAGGCCAGACGACGCATCCGACGGTTGCGATCAAGCAGCCACCCCATCGTCAGCAGCGCCAGTACCCCGCAGAGCACCATCACCACCAGCAGCCAGAACCGACGCTCCTTGACCTGCTCCAGCTCCTGCTGCTGCAGTCGCTGCTCGACTCGCAGTCGCTCGTTTTCCCCCTCCTGACGGGCCAGCTCGAACTCACCGCGAACCCAGGCCGTGCTCTGTTCCCGTAACAGCTGATCGAGCCGCTGCTCCTGCACCAGATGCTCCCGCAATGCAGCCAGCGCCGCCGGATAATCGCCTTGCAACTCGAGCGCCCGACTGCGCACCCAGTAGAGCTCGAGCAAAAAGCGCACGTGCCCTTCCACCTTCAAAATCGGCTCAATCTTCTCAAGCGCGCGCAAGGCTGGCGCCGGTTCCTGCTCTTCGACTCTCAACCTCGCCCGCACCAGCTCGAGATGCGCATGGAGGATGGGGTCAACGTCGGGAGAGAGCACCTTCGCCGCTTGTGCCAGCAAGCGTCCGGCATCAGCGGGGCGATCCAGCCCGAGCAGAGCCTCGGCCTGCATCACCATGCGTTCGGCATGCTCAATCAGATATTGAGGCTGATTATAAAAGGCCGCACTGCGTTCAAGCTCGCCCAGCGCATCCTGATAACGCCCGGTCTGCAGATAGACCATCGCCAGCTGATCACTTAGCCTTGCCGAGCCAAATCCATCGTGGCTCCTGGCAAAGTGTTCACTCAACTGGTTGAGGGTGGCGAGCGCTTCGGCATAGAGGCCCATCCGGCGAAATGCTGCCGCAATCTCGAGCTGCGCCTGGTGATACCAGGTGGGCAACCCCAGCTGTTCGTAAATATTGTGCGCCTTGGTGAGATCCATCAGCCCCTGGCCTGAGACCCCCTGAAAAGACAGCATGGCCCCCCGGCGGGCCAGCGCCAGCGCCTCCAGCTTTGGCAAGGCGGCCTCTCTTGCCAGCCGCAGCCCCTCATCGTAATCGTGACGAGCCTTCGCTACCTCGCCGAGCAGCTGATTGAACCAGCCGCGGCAAATCGTCAGCTCCGCCACGGCAGCGTCATCACCCTGCTCGCGCGCAATGGCCAGCATCCGCTCCGCATTGGCGATGGCGGTACGGGACTCCTGCATGTCATCGGCCGATTGGGCCCAGCAAGCCAGACGACTGATCCGCATCTGCTGCGACGGCGGATAGGCGTTGCCGTCCCGCTGCAAACGGGCAACGCGTTCCCGCAACAACTCGATCGGCTGGTAGACCCGCTCCATCCCTCCCAGTTCATTTTCCAACTGCTCGGGGGACAAGGGTTTGGCTGCCAGCCCGAACACCGCCAGCAACAGCAGCAAGGCAAGTCGGCTCATACATACTCCGGATCAATGGGAAAGATCATCGGGCAAGCCGATGCCGGAAAATCACCATCTTTCCCCTGTAACAATGGCTGTAAAGGCTATCACCCGGACAGAGAGCCCGAATGGCAGGCTAGTCACATTTTACTGCGATATCATCGTGTTGGAATAAAAGCGGGGACGCACAGCGAAAAAGAGGAGGCGGGATAACAACCAAGAGGGGTTGCCCCCTCCCGGTCACTAGTGATGCTGCCAGCGCCGCAGCAGCCGGCCGCGCAGGCCGCAATCGAGCAGCCAGCTGTTGTCAAAGACCCGCAGCAGCGCCTGCTTGGCGTGGCGGGACATGGCGACGGCGTGAAAACGGGTCTGGCGCTGGCGATAGCGGTTCATCTGATCGAGCAGGGGATGAGGCAGGCTCTGGGCGATAAAGTCGGAGATGACCAGCACATCCGCCTTGGCAAAGGCGGGATCATCGAGCTTGGCCAGCGCCTTCTCCAGACAAGGCACCAGATCGGTACCGCCGTGAAAACTCATGGAGAGAAAGCGCTCCGCCTTGTCCAGCCCGGTATCCGCGGTGATCTCGAGGGTCGCCACCTCGGTGGAGAAGAGCATCAGGTAGCAGCCGCGCTTCTCATCCATCGCCACCTTGAGCAACGCCAGAAAGAGTGCCTTGGCACACTCCTCGGGATAGCCCCCCATGGAACCGGAGGTATCGACGCAGACGATAAAGGGGCCTCGCTGCTGCAACTGCTGGCCACCCTGCTCCGGGGTGCGCAGCATGATGCGCTGGCGCGGCAAGGTGCCACGTGACTGATAGCTGAGCAGGCGCCGCTCCAGATAGCGGCGATAGAACTCCAGCTCCAGCTCGGGCAGGCCCAGCATCACAGCTTCGCTTGGCAGCAGCCGCATCAGATCGCTCGCCTGATGAATGCCCACCAGATCGTCCGGCACATCGTCGCTGGGTGCTGGCTCCAACTCCAGCACCTGAACCGGCGGCACAGGTTGCTCCTGCGCCCGCCGATCCCGCTCGCTGCGCCCGAGCAGACCGGCAATCTCCGCCAGCAAGGGTTCGCGCTGCAACATGCGGGCGTACTGCTTGACCAGCACCAGACTACGCTTGTGCCAGTGCCCCTGAGCCAGATCCCACAAACCACCAGCGGAGATCTGGTTGGGATCGAGGGCATCGGCCAGGGTGCGGCTCGCCAGCAGCTGATCTTCAATCTCCTGACGCTGCTTCTCCCGCTCCGCTTCGGCGATCTGCTGCTGCAGTTGCAGCAGGCTTCCCACCAGACTGGCGCGCCACTTGTCGATAAAGAGCTGGCGCAGCCCCTCGGTGGGGTGGGCCGTCAGCTGACGCACCAAGGAGCGGGCCTCACCGGCGAAGGGGCTGTACTGTTCCAGCGATTCCAGCAAGCCGGGCAGGCGACCAATCAGCTCGGTCATCGGCAGTTGCCGATGCGCCTGATAGAGCAGGTACTCCTGCTCCAGCGCCACCGGCACCGGCTTGTGGCGGATCTCCTCGCCAAGCTGCTCACCCCAGCTATGCAGGCGCTTTTTCAGCAGCTTGCCCTGTAGCGGGGAGCGTTTGATAAATTCGGAAATCTTGGGTGAGGCTGCCAGCAGGAGCGCCACCTCACCCGCAAGCTCCCCTTCGCCAATCAGGAGCCCCAGATCAAGCATGCCGATCTCAAGCATGGGTGCTCCTTACTCGTCCAGCCTTGGCAACCGCTCGCGCCACTGGGTCAGCTCGCAGCGCAGCAGTTCGAGATCCCGGCTCAGCACGAAGAAGCTGTCCTCCACCTGCTGCAGCCAGCGTGAGTCGATAAAGAGGTGTTGCTGGTGACGCTCGAACAGGCTGCGCTGCTGCTTGAGCATCTGCATCACCTTGCCGACCTGAACTAGCTGCTCGTCGAGTGACTGCAACCAGGGCGCCAGCACCACCTCGGGGATGGCGTTACGCTCCATCAATACCAACGGGATCTGCTGGCGCTGGATATCGAGCACCTGCAGCCGCAGCTCATCGTCCAGCACCAGCTCGTAATGCCCCTCTTTCGGGTTGCCGAACTCATAACCCACCAGCGCCTCACCGGTGGGATGCCAATGGGAGAGCAAGGTGCGATCGAACACTAGGGTGCGGGTGAGACGCTCGGGATCGCTGCCATCCAGCGGCGCCGGGGTGAGGAGATGGAAGTGCACCTGCTTGCCAAAGGGTCTGGCATTGGCAAGCGGGATCTCGATACCCCGGGCCCGCCGGCCAAACCACTGCTTGCGTTGGCGGGCCTTTGTGCAAAGGCGCTGGGCCACGCTCTGTTTGAGCTGTTTGAACTGATCCCGCAACGCCAGCAGCTGACGGGTCATCGCCAGTTGCTGATAGCCGTAGAGACGAGAAAACTCGGTCATCATCTCCAGCAGGGCGGTGCGGGACTCCTCGTCATGCCAGAGACAATCCTTGAACAGCAGCAGATCTACCGGTGCGACCTCGTCACGGCCATTGAAGAAGGCGCTCGCCTTGATAAGCCGTACTGCCTTCTTCCAGCGGCGATCCGACACATAGCAGCGATGGGCCAGCTGGCTGTCGAGCTGCTGGCGCAGCTGGTAGATGAGCTCGAAACAGGCATCCGGCAGGCGCACCTGTTCAATCTGGCTCTGCCACTGCTCATACTCATCCCCCCGGATCTGCAGGGATTCCGGCAAGTTCTGGTGGGCGTGGCCATCGCTGGCCAGCATGGCTTGAAAGTTGGCTTTCTCCTGCACCCGGTCCATCCAGATCCGCACCAGCATCCGGTCGTAGAGCGCTTCCAGCCCGCTGTCCGGTGCCGGCAGCTCGTTGGAGGCGGTCACCAGCAAGCGCATCGGGATAGGGTGCTGGCTGTCGCCGTTGCGAAACTGCCGCTCGTTGATGGCGGTGAGCAGGGTGTTGAGGATGGCAGGGCCCGCCTTCCAGATCTCGTCGAGGAACACCACTTCGGCCTCAGGCAGATAACCTGTGGTGAGGCGCAGGTATTTGCCATCCTCTTTCAGTGCCTGAATGGATAGGGGGCCAAACACCTCCTCCGGCGTACTGAAACGGGTCATCAGGTATTCAAAGTGGCGGGCGTCGTGAAAGGCCAGCTTGAGACGGCGGGCGATCAGGCTCTTGGCGATACCGGGTGGCCCCAGCAAGAAGACACTCTCACCGCTGAGGGCCGCCAGCAGACCGAGGCGCAAGGCATCCTGCCGTTCGTAAAGTCCCTCACCGAGGGCGGCCAGCAGCCGGGGCAAGCGCTCCTGGATGGGAATAAGACGCGCAGGGTTCTGGGCTTGAGCTAAAGACGACATAGAGAATGTTCCGAAGCTGGGATGATGTTAGCCCCAAGGCACGATATCCATTTGCTCGACCTTGGGTTTTGTCTTGTTATGATGTTTATTCTGGTATCTCTTGCCGCACAATACCCGCCTCTGGCAGGAAAACACGCAAAGGCAGTGCGATACCGTATCGACAGCGTGCTGCGCCCATGTATAGCGAGTGTCGTGATGGCACCATGCCCGCATGCGCCAGATGATGCGTTGCAAAGGGTGCAGCAAAAGCGGTTCGAGTGTACCCTGCGCAACACAATTTTCCCCAATGCAGATCAAGAGTGAGTCGCCTCAAATGCAAGATCCCGTTCGTCAGAGCATGTTGGCCCGCATGGGCATTCAAAGCTGGCAACTGCGTCGTCCGGCATTGCTGGGTGCAGCACCCGCTCCCGAGCTTGCGCAAGATGCCGTGCAGCCCGACCAGACAGCACCGGCCACCCGCGCTCCGCTGCCCAGCGGCAAACTCTGGTTGCTGGCGCCTCAGCTGCCTGCCACCACGCTGCTGGCGGATATCTGCCAGTTGCTCGGCATGACCCCCGACGAGGTCTCACTGCTCAGCGAGCTGCCGCCTGCCGACCTGCACGCGGCGGACGCCTCCCCCCTGCTCTGGCTGACGGAGGCCAACCCCGAGCGGCCAAATGCGCTGATCTGCCCGCTCACCCCCAGCGCCGCGCAAAAGCGCGCCCTGTGGCAACAGCTGCGCCAGCACCTTGCGGCCAGCGCGGCGTGATCCTGCATAATGCCGCCAAGTCCCACTGTGATGCCGCTCTTTTTACCTGATTTTACAAATGCTGCCTCTGCCAACCCCAGTGCCCAACACCTTGCCATCCGGAGCCCCCATGCCTGAGTTTCGCCCCCTGCTCGAGAGCGATTTCGACCTTGTCTACCCCATCGAACAAGCCGCTCACAAGGAGCCGTGGAGTGAGGCCAACCTGCTCTCCTGCTTCGGTCCTCGCTATCTCAACGGCTTGATGCTGGTCGATGGTCGCCCGGCGGGCTTCTATATCTCGGATCTGGTGGCCGGTGACAGCTCGCTGATGAATATCTGCGTGCATCCGACGTTTCAGGGCAAGGGGTTGGGACGGGCGCTGTTGCAGGCCTATCTGGCGCGCAGCAAGCAAGCCGGGGCAGAGGCCTGGTTTCTCGAGGTACGGGCCGGTAACCAGACAGCCATCAACCTCTACGAGAGCGCCGGTTTTGCCGAATATTGCCGCCGAGCCGACTACTACGGCACCGGCAACGACAGGGAAGATGCGGTGTTGATGTCGCGACTATTCGATTTCGGCTGATCCGGCTGTTCGCCGTACTCAGGCGTCTTGGCCCCCCCTCAATCGAGGGGGGCATTGTCCAGCGCGGGATCCTGCAAGGCCAGGGTGGTATGCACTACCGCCTCAAATCCGGCACCGGAGAGCGGCATATAGAAGCCACGCTGCCAGGTTTTTCCCGGCATCCAGATCTGGTCGATATCCACCACTATCTTGATGGGCCTGAGAGGCTGGCCCGGCTGCTGGATATAGATGCCGGGCGGCGTGGCGACTTTGGGAAAGCGGCGCAGGATCTGCTCGCTGCCATCCCCCTTGCCCGGGTTGAGGCGCACCTTCACCAGCCGGGCAAGCGGACCAGCCATCTCCTTGCTCTGCCAGAATTTCTTCTCCAGATCGCCGCAGCGGCGGCACTTGGGGGTCTCCAGCACATAGAGCAGCGGATAGCCCAACGCCAGCGCCTGTTGCTGCGCCTGCTGATACCCCTCGGCCCCCTGATACCAGGGATTGGCAGGTCCCTGTGATGACGTTCCGGCAAAGAACCAAAACGCAGCGCCCCCCACCACCATCAGCCCGACCGCGGCCAACGCCCCTTTCACCCACAGATTCATATCGTTAACCCTCTCTCTGCCTCCTAGCAGTATCGGCCAGTCTGCGCAAAGGGAGAGCTATTTGCGCTCTTTGTGATCCAAGACAAACAGCGAACACTTGTAAGCCGTAATGTTGGAGTTTAAACTCTAGCCCGATTTTTAGTGCCCTCGCGGGCGTACAACTGTAATTAAAGGATGTTTAACTGATGCCGAAGCTTCATCTGGTTCGACTGATGCGTGAACGTATTGCCCAGCTTGGCAACAAGGCTGCCCTGCGGGTTCAGCAAGATGGCCAGTGGCGCGCCATCGGCTGGCGTACTCTGGGCCAGGCCATGGACTACTGCGCACAGGCGCTGATCCGTGCCGGCCACCAGCCAACCGAAATGGTCGGCATCTATGCCCGCAACATGCCGGAGTGGACCCAGGCCGATCTCGGCATCCTTGCCGCCCGCGGTGTCAGCGTCCCTATCTACCCCACCAGTACGCTCGATCAGCTGCGCTACATCGTCAAAGATGCCGGCATCAAGGTACTGTTCGTTGGCGAACAACCCCAGTTCGATCAGGCGCTGCAACTGATTGAAAGCGGCGAGATCCGCCAGCTCATCGCCCTCGATGGCAACGTCAACCTGCGCGGCTGCGAGCAGGCGAGCCACTTCCAGACATTTCTGGTCTCCGGCAACCATCAGCCCAGCGAGCAGGAGCTGCGCGAGCGGGAAACCCAGTACCGGATGGATGATCTGCTGACCCTGATCTACACCTCAGGCACAACCGGCGAGCCCAAGGGGGTGATGCTCGACTTCAGCAACATCGCCGCCTGTTTCGAGATGCACAACAGCCGCCTCGACCTCAATCAGCAGGATGTGTCGCTCTGCATGCTGCCGCTCAGCCACGTGTTTGAGCGGGCCTGGAGCTACTACGTGCTCTACTGTGGTGCCGAGAACGTCTATATCCGCGATCCGCAGAAGGTGATGGATGTGATTGGCGAGGTGCAGCCGACCGTGATGTGTGCCGTGCCGCGCCTCTACGAGAAAGCCTACGCCATGATCCAGGCCAAAGTTGCTCAGGCTCCGGCTCTGCGCCGCGCCCTGTTTGGCTGGGCGACCAAGGTCGGCAAGCAGATGGTTGCCACCCGTCAGGCAGGCAAGTCCGCTTCCCCGCTGCTCTACGGCCAGCTCTGGCTCGCCGAGCGACTGGTGTTTCGCAAGCTGCGCGCCCGTTTTGGCGGTCGTACCCGCTTCCTGCCGGTGGCGGGCGCCCGTCTGGCCGACGATGTGAACCTCTTCTTCCAGGCGATGGGGCTCAACCTCAAGTACGGCTACGGCATGACCGAAACCACCGCCACCGTCTGCTGCTACGAAGACAGCCAGTTCAAGCTCGGCTCCATTGGCACGGCACTGAACGGCATCGAGGTGAAGCTGGGTGAGAACAACGAATTGCTGGTGCGCTCCCCCACAGTGATGCGCGGCTACTACAACAAGCCGGACGCGACCGCCGAGGTGATGACCGAGGATGGCTTCCTGCGTACCGGCGATGCCGGTGAGCTCGACAGCCAGGGCAATATCTACTTCACCGAACGTCTCAAGGAGCTGATGAAGACCTCCAACGGCAAGTACGTGGCTCCGCAGCTGGTGGAAGGAACCATCGGCAAGGATCGCTTTATCGAGCAGATCGCAATCGTCGCCGATGCCCGCCACTTCGTCTCTGCGCTGATCGTCCCCTGCTTCGAGTCGCTGGAGGAGTACGCCCGCTCCATCAACCTGCAGTACCAGTGCAAGACCGAGCTGCTGCGCCACTCCCGGGTGATGGAGTTCTTCGAAGCCCGCATCGCCGACTTGCAAAAAGAGCTGGCCAAGTTCGAGCAGGTGAAGAAGTTCACCCTGCTGCCGAGCGCCTTCTCAATGGAGCTGGGTGAGCTCACCCCCACCATGAAGCTGCGCCGCAAGATCATCGAAGCCAAGTACCAGAGCGAAATCGAGGCGATGTATAACCACGTCTGATATCGCTCAGGTTCAGAGAAATAAAAAAGCCGCTCACTCGAGCGGCTTTTTGTTGGCACTTTGGTCGGTACGACCCCGCCTTCAGGCCGTGGTGGTACTGGTTCCGAAGTAGTCGGCCAGGAAGTCATCGAACGACACGCTGTCACTGCGCTCGCGTTCGCGCTGCTTGGCCAGCGAATCCTTCGCCTCACCGGCAAAGTAGGCCTCATCCCAGTACTGCAGCTCCCCTGCCAGCAGCTCCTCGCGATAGCGGGTCGCCAGCTTGTCGCCGTAGCAGCCGTTGTCCTTGCCGCTCTCCAGCAGCTCCTTGAGCATGCGGGCGGAATAGGTGAGCTCGGGGTTGAGCAGCTTCTCGCGATGCATCGCCAACGTCTCGCGATAGCGGTTGCGGCCGCAGCAGCGATCCAGCAGATCGGCCACCTGAGCCAGCTCGTCGAACAGTTTGAGGCCGTACTCTTTGAGGCCAATGGCATTGCCCTGCTCATCTTCAAGCGTCAGGCTGGGACGACGTCCTTCCAGCACCACCTTGTTCTGGTTGCGGCGGTTGCGGGCAATCTCCTCGTCACTCAGCACCGGAGAGGGACGCAGCAGGCACCAGACCAGGAACAGATCGAAGAAGCGGATCTGGTCGGCATCGATGCCGAGCGGGGTGAAAGGGTTGACGTCCACGGTGCGCAGCTCGATGTATTCGATGCCGCGCTGATCCAGCGCATCCGAGGGCTTCTCGCCGCTGCGCGGGGTACGCTTGGGGCGGATTGGGGCGTAGAGCTCATTCTCCAGCTGCAACACGTTGTCGTTGAGCTGACGATACTGCCCATCCACCTTGACCCCGATCTTGGCAAAGTCGGGATTGTGGGTGTTGATGGCGCGGCGCAGGCTGCTGACATAGGCCGGCAGATTGTCGTGGCTGATCTTGAGCCCAGCCTGGGCGCTGTTGGTATAGCCAAGATCGGAGAGACGCAGCGCGGTGGCGTAAGGCAGATAGAGGGTGCCCTTGCCGGTCTTCTCGAACGGCAGGTTGCTCTTGCGCCCTTTGAGGAAGGATTCGCAGATGGCCGGGGAGGCGCCAAACAGATAGGGTACCAGCCAGCCGAAGCGGTAGACGTTGCGAATAAGCCCCATGTACTTGTCGGAGATAAAGCGCTGGCTGCAGCATCCTTCGCACACCAGATCCTGCCACTCGCTCCAGAAGCTGTCTGGCATGGAGAAGTTGAAGTGCACCCCGGCGATCACCTGCATCAGGCTGCCGTAGCGGTTCTTCAAACCCTGACGGTAGAGGGTTTTCATCTTGCCGATATTGGAGCTGCCGTACTGGGCCAGCCGGATGCTCTCTTCCCCACCGACGAAGCAAGGCATGGAGAGCGGCCAAATCCGCTCGTCACCCAGATGCTGAATCACATGGTGATGGATGTCGCCGAGCTGCTCCATCAGGCTGTCGATGGAGTCAGTGGCCGGGGTGATGAACTCCAGCAGGCTCTCCGAGTAGTCGGTGGTGATATTGGGATGGGTCAGGGCCGAGCCCAGCGCCCGGGGATGGTCACTCTGGGCGAGTCGGCCATCCGGCGTGATGCGCAGGCATTCACGTTCGATCCCGCGCCGGATCCCCTTGAGCGCGGTCAGGCGCTCCGGTGATCCCAACGCATTCAGCAACTCGGTGAGCGACAAGCTTGTTGTAGTCATATTCACGGCTCATGTGAGGCCGCCCCATCCGGGGCGGCTCTTGATTTTTATAAAGCGTCAGTTACGGCAACTGCAGCGGATAGATGGGAAGATGAAGCTCCTTCAGGGGTTTTTCAAGCTTTTGCTTGTCTCCCACCACCACGATCACCATGTCGGCCGGATTGAGCCAACGGGCGGCACTGGCCTTCAGCGCCTCGGGCGACACCGTCTTGATCAGGTTGTTCTGGGCCTGCACATAGTCCGGTTTCAGGTCATACATCACCATCTGCAGCAGGAAGCCCGCCTTCTGGCCCAAGGTCTCGTAAGAGAGGGCATCCTGCTGGGAGACAGCGCTGCGCATATAGGCCAGCTCGACCGGGGTCGGGCCGCTCTTGCGGTAGTTGTCCATCTCCTTGAGGAACTGGCGAATGGCATCCACAGTCGCATCGGCCCGCACATTGGCGCCGGTGGCGAAGGTGCCCACCTCGCGGTTGGCGGAGAAACCCGAGCTGGCGCCGTAGGTGTAGCCCTTGTCTTCCCGCAGGTTGAGGTTGATGCGGCTGTTGAAGTTGCCACCCAGGTTGAAGTTCATCAGCCCGGCGGTGAAGTAATCCCCCGTGGTATCGAACGGCATGGCGCGACGACCGATGCGGATCACCGACTGGGGTGCCCCCGGCTTGTCGACCAGATAGATACCCGGCTTGGCCTGCTCACCCTTGAGCTTGAGATCCCCCAGAGTCGGCGTGGCCCCCTTCCACTCGGTCAGGAAGCCGAGTTGCTCCTCGATCTGCTTCTGGCCCACATCACCGACCACCACCACTTTGGCGTTGGTGGGGTTGTAGTAGGCCTGATAGAAGTGCTTCACGTCCGCCAGTGTCAGCTTGGCCACATCGGCCGCCACCCCATCGGTAGGTTGACCGAGGCGGTTTTGCTTGCCGTAGACCAGCTCGCGGAACGCCTGCCCGG
Organism: Aeromonas sp. R3-1; assembly: GCF_040908345.1. Lineage (NCBI taxonomy): Bacteria > Pseudomonadati > Pseudomonadota > Gammaproteobacteria > Aeromonadales > Aeromonadaceae > Aeromonas > Aeromonas sp. R3-1. The sequence continues at coordinate 5,948 of NZ_JBFODN010000080.1, read as the reverse complement.
CCAGCCACTCGGGCTGCTGCTGGGCCTGTTGCATCCCTTGCAGCAGCTGCGCCTTGACCCGCTCGAAGTCCGCCTCCCGCATGCCCGGACGCTCCAGCACCTCGCGCACCAGCGCCAGGGTCTGGGGCAACTTGTCCGCCAGCGAGCTGACGGTGATGAGGTTGTTGTACTGGGCGCTGGAGACATCGATGGAAGATCCCAGCTTTTGCAGCTCGTCGCTCAGCTGAGCCTCGGTCAGGCGCACCGTGCCCTGCCCCATCATGGCGGCGGTCAGATTGGCCAGCCCAAGTTGCCCTTTATCTTCGGCACGAATGCCGCCCGGCAGGGCGATCATGATGGAGACCGCGGGGATCTCGTCACTCTTGGTACCGATGATCTCGATGTTCTTGTCGAGCTTGCCGTGCCAGATGGCGGGCACCTTGACGCTCACCGCCTCGCTCGCCTTGGGCTGCACGCTGCGATCGAAATTGTCTTTTACCGGTCGTTCGGCCAGCGCTTCGTCATGCTTGCTGTAATCCGGCAGCTCGCGCTTGGCGGGGGTAAAGTTTGGGGTGGCGACCTGCCACTCGGTCTTGCCCTTGGGCACCACGCTCAGCACCACCGCCGGCTTGCCGGCGATGAACTTGTCGTAGGCGGCCTTCACCTGCTCCGGTGTCACCTTGCCGATGGCATCCAGCGTCTTGAACACATAGTTGGGATCCTGGGCAAACACCTGACCCATGGCGAGCTGGCTCACCTTGCCGGAGACGCTATCCAGACCCCAGATGGCGGAGGCACGGTACTTGGCGATCGCCTTCTCCAGATCTTCCGGCTTGAGGCCGCGCTGGGCGAACTCGCCGATCACCTTGTCCACCTCCCCCTTGAGGGTCTTGAGGCTGCCATCCTGCGACGGATTGGGGTAGGCGTAGACGGTCAGGGTACAGGCCAGCTCTTCGCAGTAGTGAGACGCCCCCACATCGATCGCCTTGCCGGTTTTCACCAGCGACTGGTAGAGCATGGAGCTGGCGGAGCCGCCGAGTACGTCGGCAAACATGTCGAGCGCAGGCTCCTGCGGATCGCCAAGAGAGACTGTGGGGTAGCTGATATAGAGCAGCGGCAGGTGCACCTTGTCCTGCAGCGTCACATAGCGGGTCTCGGGCAGGGTCACCGGCTTTGGCGTCGGCTCGGCCACGTCCGGGCCGCGCGGGATGGAGCCGAAGTACTTCTCGATCCACTCGAGAGCCTGCTTGCTGTCAAAGTCGCCGCCCAGAGTCAGGGTGGCGTTGTTGGGGCCATACCAGCGCAGGAAGAACTGCTTGAGGTCGTTCACATCGACCCGGTCGAGATCTTCCACGTAACCGATAGGCTGCCAGGAGTAGGGGTGAGTACGCGGATAGAGCGCCTCCCCCACCTTCTCGCTCACCAGCCCGTACGGCTGGTTGTCGACCCGCTGGGCCCGCTCGTTCTTGACGGTGGCGCGCTGGATTTCGAACTTCTTCTGGCTCACCGCATCGAGCAGAAAGCCCATCCGATCCGCCTCCAGCCAGAGCACTTTTTCCAGCTGGTTGGCAGGCACAGTCTCGTAGTAGTTGGTACGGTCCTTGTTGGTGGTGCCGTTCATGTCGCCACCGGCCTCGTTGATGATCCGCATATGCTCCTGATCACCGACGTGTTTCGAGCCCTGGAACATCATGTGCTCGAAGAAGTGGGCAAAACCGGACTTGCCGACCGTCTCGCGGGATGAGCCGACGTGATAGGTCACATCGAGGTGTACCAGCGGATCGGAGCGGTCGGGGGCCAGGATCACGGTCAGGCCGTTGTCCAGCTTGTACATCTGGTAGGGGATGGCGAGCTTACCCTCCTCCTTGCCCTGTTCGGCGATCAGGGTCGGTGCCGCCAGCACCGGCAGGGTGAAGCCCAGCAGAATCGTTAAAGGTATGACTTTGTTCACGGTAACCTCGTGAGTGACAAAAACAGGCTAGAAAATGTGACTGGCCAGCAGAAAAACCAGGGCATAACGGAACAATTTGCCGAGCCCGATCAGAATGAGAGAGCGCCAGAAGGAGAGGCGCAGCCAACCGGCCAACAGACAGAGACCATCACCGACCACCGGCGTCCAGGCAAGCAGCAGACACCAGTGACCATGTTGTTTGAGCCAGCCTAAGGCTTTTTGTTCCCCACGGCCTTGAAAATCTTCCGGTTTTTTCTTGAAGGTGGCGAGCCAGCCGAGCCACCAGGTGGTCATGGAGCCGAGGGTATTGCCCAGCGTGGCCCACAGCAGCAGGCTCGCCATACTCCACTCCCCCTTGGCCGCCATGGCCCCCAGCAGCACTTCGGAGCTGCCGGGCAGCAGGGTGGCGGAGGTAAAGGCGCTTAAAAAGAGCCACCCCAGCCCCATCTCCATCATCTCGCTCATCCGGGATAGCCGTCGGCCGCAGGCATCCGCAGCAGCAGCTTGCCGCGCACATGGCCCCCTTCGATAGCCTGATGGGCCAGCGCCCCCTCAGCTAGGGGGAATTCACTGGCGAGGGTGACCTTCACCTCCCCCTGACGCAGCAGCATCAACATCTGACCCAGCTGCTTCTGGTCGGGGTGAACCAGCATGCCGACCACCTCGATACCCGCCGCAGCTCCCGCATCCTTGATCTGCTGGGCGGTAATGGTAGGCACCGTCACCAGGCGGCCACCCGGTTTGACACAGGCCAGCGCCGCCTTGCCGCTTTCGCCGCCCACCAGATCCAGCACCAGATCGACCTGACCGGCCTCTGCCACCACCTGTGCTGGCCAGTTCGCATCATGGTAATCCACCATCCAGCGCGCCCCCAGTGCGTGCAGGAAGCCATGGTTGTCGGGGCTGGCGGTAGCCACCACCTCGGCGCCATAGGCGCTGGCAAACTGCACCGCAAGATGGCCGACCCCACCGGCCCCGGCGAGGATCAAGACCCGCTGACCGCTCTGGAGGCCGCCGTGCTCAAGCAGCCCCTGCCAGGCGGTGAGACCGGCCAGCGGCAGCGCCGCCCCCTGCTGCAGGCTCACCCCGTCGAGCTTGACCAGCTCGCTCTCGCTTGCCACCACAGACTCCCCGTAGCCACCGGCGGTAAGGGGAAAACCGACCATGCCGCACACCCGATCCCCCTCGACCAGCGAGGTTACGCCGGGGCCCACTTTCTCTACCACACCGGAGACGTCATAACCCGGTGTCCAGGGCAGCTTGTCCTTGTTCTGGGCCGCCGCCCAGCCAAGACCGGCGCGGGTTTTGGCATCGATGGGGTTCACCCCCGCAAAGCAGATGCGTACCCGCACTTCGCCATCGGCTGGCACCTTATCGAGGGAAGGGTTGAGCTTGAGTACCGAGGGGTCACCGAATGCGGTAATCTGTAGTTGCGTCATTGCACAATCCATCCTGTTGATTGATCAAGGGTCAACAGAATAACAGCGAGGACACCATGGCTCGAATGTTTCTTATTCCTCTGTTGCTGGCACTGGGGTGGTGGGCATTTCTGCTCTACTTCCGCATCCCGCTCAAACAGGGGGCCAAGGGGTTTTACTGGATCATCGGCATCGGTGGCGGACTGGCCGCCTTCCTCAGCCTGATGATGGTGCTGACTCACTGAGTGCCACAGCCACTCGATAACGAAAAAGGCCACCGAGTTTCGGTGGCCTTCTCACTATCCGGGTTGCTGCTCCAGCGCCGGATTGAGGTAGTAGTGGCGATTGCTCCCCTGCCCCAGCACCCCTTGCGACAGCAGATGGTGGAACACCCGATCCACCTCCTCCAGCGAGAGTGACAAAGCCTGTGCCACCGAGCGTTTGCTGCACTTGAGCTCACCGCTCACCAGCGCACCGCGCACCTGCGCCAGCACCTCGGGGGCGGGCTCGGGCGGCAGCATGGGCTCGGGCTGGGCTGCCATCGCCAACGCCTCCTGCGCCTCTCTGCGAGCTTGCTCCTGCTGCCAGCGCCACATCCGGCGAAAGCGGTTCTCCTCGCCGATCAGGCTGACGAAAAAGGCACCGAACACGTCGAGTAGCACCGAGAGGAAGCAGACCAGCAGAAACTGTACCTGACTGATGCTCATCCCCACCCCGTCCGCCAGACTGCTCATCAGCCCCAACATGGAGGATTGTTCGTTGACCGGCTTGGCATCGCGCTGCTGACGCAGCTCATCCTGCTGCAAGCGCAGCTTGGTATTGGCGTGCTGCAACGAGGAGACGCCGCTAGAGATACGCTCCAGCTCGATGTATTTGCGGGCCGCCTCCTCGTTGAGCTGGATCTGCCGCTCGATGCTGGCGATCTGCTCGTCGAAACGGGCCAGCTCCCGCTCGTGGCGCGCCTGCTGGCTCAGTACCGCATTGGTGGCGCTGTTGATGCCACCAATACTGCCGCCGATGGAGATGGCCGCCAACACGCTGTAGAACAACAGCGACCAGAAAGCACCACTCAAATCCCGCCGCGCCTTGCGCTCGCCGTACTCGTACCAGACGTAAAACTTGCCCAGTTCGAAGATGATGGCCAAGCCGCCGAACAGCCACTTCATCAGCGGGTTGTCATCGATGGAGAGGAACAGCAGCAGGGAGAAGATAATGGAAGCCAGAATGGCCAACCCGGTGAAACTGTATACCGTCGTCAGAGCAAACCACCCCTTGGGGTAGCGCAATGTGGAGGAGTCCTGTGTGGTCATGATGAAGGGGTGTGCTGTGCAGGAAAAGTTGGCTGCCGATTATAGTCGCCAGACTCGCCCAGAGAAGGGCAAATGACTGAATTCCTTCAGATTGGCAACCAGCTGCCCAGAGTGCGACCAAAACGGACAAATCGGCAGCAGAAAAGCGATACAATCCCTCCCTGACTTGATCATGTAGTGAGATGGGGAACAGTTCCGCCCGGGTTCAGCTCCGGTCTGTACACTCATCCACCGTTGCAATTATCCGAGGCCATCATGAACAGTAAGACCACTTTGCTACTCTCCCTTCTTCTGGTTACCGGCAGCGCCGCAGCGACCCAGCAATATCAAGAGAGCAGTGGCTCCGAATTCTCCGTCGATGAGCTTAAATTCAACCTGGACTGGGATGACAAGCAGTTCGGCTGGACCCAGAACGACTGCCTCGACTTGGGGGTCGGCGAAACCGCCCCGGCCGACTGCAGGGCGGTCAAATTCAATCTGGAAGATGAAGAGAACCGCAACCAGCCACCGCAAACCAACCAGATCCCTGCCAACTCGCAGAGTGGCCAATAACGACAGGAGTACCCTTGCGATGACCCAAGCCAAACACAACCCTGTTATCCAGCGTGGCGCCCTGTGGCTCTCCCTGCTGATGGCGCATGGCATCGCGGTTGCGGCGCCGCCAAGCAAAAATAGCGATGGCATCAAGATCTCCGGTGATGACATCAAGATCAATCTCGATTGGGATGACAAAGAGTACGACTGGTGGCAGGACAACTGCCTGGATCTTGGCATTGGCGACAGCAGGATCAAACTCAACTGCGACAAGATGGATGGCAAGTACCGGGATCACTACAACCGCAGCATCCACAGCGGCAATAACCCCGGGCAAGGTCACGACAAACAGAAAGATAAAAACAAGGGCAACAGCAAGAAGAACTGAACGCCCTCTCCTGATGCAGCAGGGGCCTGGTGCCCCTGTGCTGATTGTTTTACCAATAATTCTCCGCACTGATATTGCCCGGCGCCCGCCGCAGATTCTTGGCCAACCCCAGCGCCAGCAAGGTCTGCTGGGTCTCTTTCACCATCTCCGGATTGCCACAGATCAGCACCTGACTCAGCTCGGGTGAGAACTCCAACCCTACCCGCTGCTGCAACTGGCCGCTGGCAATCGCTGCCGGGATCCGCCCTGCCATTGCATCGGGCCAGGGCTCGCGGCTGACAAAGGGGACATAGCGGAAACGCGCGCCATATTGCTCGGCAAAGCTGGCGATCAAATCCTGATAGCTCAGCTCTTCGCCTTTGCGCACC
>NZ_JBFODN010000008.1:0-27400 GCF_040908345.1 Aeromonas sp. R3-1 | reverse complement strand
CCCACTTCCTTGACCGCACCGATGATGCCTTCCGCGATCATGTCGCAGCGCACGATGCCGCCAAAGATGTTGACCAGCACCGCTTTGACGTTGCTGTCGGAGAGGATGATCTTGAACGCCTCGGTCACGCGCTCCTTGGTGGCGCCGCCGCCGACGTCAAGGAAGTTGGCCGGCTTGCCGCCGTGCAGGTTGACGATATCCATGGTGCCCATGGCCAGACCCGCGCCGTTGACCATGCAGCCGATGTTGCCATCGAGGGCCACATAGTTGAGCTCCCACTGGGCAGCGTGCGCTTCGCGGGGGTCATCCTGCGACGGGTCGTGCATCTCGCGCAGCTTGGGCTGACGATACAGTGCGTTGGCGTCGATGTTGATCTTGCCATCCAGGCAGTGCAGGTTGCCCTGCGCGGTGATCACCAGCGGGTTGATCTCCAGCAGCGCGAAATCGCAGTCGAGGAACATCTGACCCAGACCCATGAAGATCTTGGTGAACTGTTTGATCTGATCGCCGACCAGACCCAGTTTGAAGGCCAGCTCGCGCGCCTGATAGGGCTGCGGGCCAACCAGCGGGTCCAGGGTGGCCTTGTGGATCAGATGGGGGGTTTCGTGGGCGATCTTCTCGATGTCCACGCCACCTTCGGTAGAGGCCATGAAGACCACGCGACGGGAGCCACGGTCAACCACGGCGCCCAGGTAGAGCTCTTTGGCGATGTCGGTGCAGGATTCAACCAGGATCTTGGTGACCGGCTGGCCGTTGGCGTCAGTCTGGTAGGTCACCAGATTCTTGCCCAGCCAGTTCTGGGCGAAGGCACGGATCTCGTCCTTGCTCTTGGCCACTTTCACACCGCCCGCCTTGCCGCGACCACCGGCGTGTACCTGGCATTTGACGACCCAGGTATTGCCGCCAATCTTGTCGGCCGCTTCGGCCGCTTCCTGCGGGGTAGCACAGGCATAACCTTCGGAGACCGGCAGGCCATACTCGGCAAACAGCTGTTTTGCCTGATATTCATGCAGATTCATAGATGCTCTATCCGTGTTGTAGGTATTTCCGTCCGGGGCTCGTGTTTCTCAATCCCCTGTGAGTGGGGGCCTGGGCGGCCCCTCGTTATCTTTCAATCGCTCGGGTATTACTCAAACGTCCAGCAGCACATCCGGCTCGGGGCGCAAACCCCTTGCCCGGGTGCCACAGGCTTAGACGTCCAGCAACAGACGGGTCGGGTCTTCCAGCAGCTCCTTGACGGAGACCAGGAAGCCTACCGATTCGCGTCCGTCGATGAGACGGTGATCGTAGGAGAGCGCCAGATACATCATCGGCAGGATCTCGACCTTGCCGTCAACGGCCATCGGGCGATCCTGGATCTTGTGCATGCCCAGAATGGCGCTCTGGGGCGGGTTGATGATCGGGGTGGACATCAGGGAGCCGAACACGCCACCGTTGGTGATGGTGAAGTTGCCGCCAGTCAGTTCATCCACGGTCAGCTTGCCGTCACGGCCCTTGCCCGCCAGATCCTTGATGGCCTTCTCGATGTCCGCCAGGCTCATGTTGTCGCAGTCGCGCAGCACCGGCGTCACCAGACCACGGGGGGTAGAGACGGCGATGCTGACGTCGAAGTAGTTGTGGTAAACCACGTCATCACCATCGAGCGCCGCGTTCACTTCCGGATAGCGCTTGAGGGACTCCACCACCGCCTTCACGTAGAAGGACATAAAGCCGAGCTTGATGCCGTGCTTCTTCTCGAAGATCTCGCCGTACTGCTTGCGCAGATCCATGATGGGCTTCATGTTGACCTCGTTGAAGGTGGTCAGCATGGCGGTGGTGTTTTTCGCTTCCAGCAGACGCTCGGCAATGCGCTTGCGCAGACGGGTCATCGGTACCCGCTTGTCGGTACGACCACCCAGCGGGGTAACCTTGGCTGCCGGGGCTGCAGTTGCGACCGGTGCGGCTGCCGCAGGCTGGCTCTTGGCCTTGATGAAGGCTTCCACATCATCCTTGGTGATGCGACCACCCTTGCCGGTACCGGTCAGCTTGGTCACGTCGATATCGTGCTCACCAATCAGGCGGCGCACCGAGGGGCTCAAGCCATCGGCACCATCATCGGCCACCGCTTCAGCGGGTTTCTCTTTGGTCTCTTCACCGGCCACCGGGGCGGCGGTGAGGATGGCAATCAGTTGACGGGACAACACGGTCGCCCCTTCCCCTTGCAGAATATCCCCCAGCACACCGGCTTGCGGTGCCGGCACTTCCAGCACCACCTTGTCGGTCTCGATGTCGACCAGCACTTCGTCACGGGCGACCAGATCGCCCGGTTTTTTGTGCCAGGTGGCGATAGTGGCATCGGCCACTGATTCCGGCAGATCCGGTACCTTGATTTCGATAGTCATCCAATCAGTTCCTTTTTACTTCTATGCCAGAGGCTTTACAGGGTAAGGGCATCTTCCACCAAGGCTTTTTGCTGCTTGGCGTGGACAGACATGTAACCGACGGCCGGTGAGGCTGACGCGGGGCGACCGGCATAACGCAGGGTAGCTCCGGCTGGCAGCACGCCATCGTAGTGGTGACGGGTGCAGTACCAGGCGCCCTGGTTCTGCGGCTCTTCCTGACACCAGACAAAGTCGGTGACATGGCTGTAATCAGCCAGAATGGCGCGCACTTCCTCTTCCGGGAAGGGGTAGAGCTGCTCAATTCGTACCAGTGCCACATCTTGCTGCTCGGCCTTGCGACGGGCATCGAGCAGGTCGTAGTAGACCTTGCCAGAGCAGAAGACCACGCGCTTGACCGCTTTCGGATCCAGCGCATCGATCTCGCCGATGGCGTTCTGGAAGGTTCCTTCCGCCAGCTCTTCAAGCTTGCTCACCGCCAGCGGGTGGCGCAGCAGGGATTTGGGCGTCATGACGATGAGCGGACGGCGCATCGGACGTACCACCTGACGACGCAGCATATGGAACACCTGCGCCGGGGTAGAGGGCACGCACACCTGCATGTTGTGTTGGGCACACATCTGCAGATAACGCTCCAGACGGGCGGAGGAGTGCTCCGGGCCCTGCCCCTCGTAACCGTGCGGCAGCAACATGGTCAGGCCGCACATCCGGCCCCACTTCTGCTCACCAGAGGAGAGGAACTGATCCACCACTACCTGGGCACAGTTGGCGAAATCGCCGAACTGGGCTTCCCAGATGGTGAGGCCAGCCGGCTCGGCGCTGGCGTAACCATATTCAAAGGCCAGTACCGCGTTCTCGGTCAGCACAGAGTCATACACCTCGAACGGGCCTTGCTCGTCGTGCAGGTTGCACAGCGGGGTATAGGTGCTGGCATCGGTCTGGCTGTGCAGCACGGCGTGGCGGTGGAAGAAGGTGCCACGGCCGGAATCTTCACCGGTAAAGCGGATGCGGGACCCCTTGTCCACCAGAGTGGCGTAGGCCAGGGTCTCGGCAAAGCCCCAATCCACAAGCTTCTCGCCAGCGGCCATCAGACGGCGGTCTTCGTAAATCTTCTCGACCTGACGCTGTAGCACGTGGGTCGCCGGATACTGACTCACCCGCTCGCCGAGGCTCTTGAGGTGATCCATCGGCACGGCACTCTCATAGGCCATGTTCCAGTCGTGGCCCAGATAAGGGGTCCAGTCGACGGAGTGCAGCTCCATCGGCCGCCACTCCTTACTCACCCGCTCGCCGCGATCCAGCGCTTCGCGATACTCGTTGACCAGTTCGGTCGCCCGCTCCTGGGCGAGGCTCCCCTCGGCCACCAGCTGATCGGCGTAGATCTTGCGCGGGGTCGGGTGCTGCTTGATCTTCTGGTACATCAGCGGCTGAGTTGCGCTCGGCTCGTCCGCTTCGTTGTGACCGTGACGACGGTAGCAGACCAGTTCGATCACCACGTCGCGTTTGAAGGTGTTGCGGTAATCCAGTGCAATCTGGGTCACCAGCACCACGGCTTCCGGATCATCCCCGTTGACGTGCAGCACCGGCGCTTGCACCGCCTTGGCGATGTCGGTGCAATATTCGGTGGAACGCAGGTCACGGATATAGGAGGTGGTGAAACCAACCTGGTTGTTGATGACGATGCGCACCGTCCCGCCGACGCCATAGGCACGGGTCTGGGACATGTTGAAGGTCTCGGCCACCACGCCCTGACCGGCCATGGCCGAGTCACCGTGAATGGTGATGGGCAACACGCTGGAGCCATCCTTGTCACCACGACGATCCATACGGGCACGGACCGAGCCGATGACCACAGGGTTGACAATCTCGAGGTGAGAGGGGTTGAACGCCAGCGCAAGGTGGACGTTGCCACCCGGGGTGGCGAAGTCGGAGGAGAAGCCCATGTGGTACTTCACATCACCGGTACCCCAGGATTCGCCATGCTTGCCGGCAAACTCGTCGAACAGATCCTGAGCGCGCTTGCCCAGCACGTTGATCAGCACGTTGAGGCGACCGCGGTGGGCCATACCGATAACGGCCTCTTTGCAGCCCTGCTCACCGGCGCGACGGATCAGCTCCTTGAGCATGGGGATCATGGCGTCGCCACCTTCCAGCGAGAAGCGCTTGGCTCCCGGGAACTTGGCGCCCAGATATTTCTCCAACCCTTCGGCGGCGGTCAGGCTCTCGAGGAAACGGGTCTTCTCTTCGAGGGTGTAACTCCCCTTCCCTTCAATGGATTCGAGACGCTGTTGCAGCCAGCGCTTCTCTTCCGTGGAGGTGAGGTGCATGTAGTCGGCGCCGATGGAGCCGCAATAGGTCTTCTTCAGCGAGGCGTAGAGGTCGGAGAGCACCATGGTCTCGCGACCGATGGCGTAGGAGCCCACATTGAAGGTGGCCTCCATATCTGCGCCCTGCAGGTTGTGGAACGCAGGATCCAGTTCGGCAACGGTTTCACGCTGCCACAGGCCCAGCGGGTCCAGATTGGCATTCTGGTGACCACGGAAACGGAAGGCGTTGATCAGCTGCAATACCCGCACCTGCTTGGCATCCACTTGCGGATCGGAGACGGGGGCACTGTAGCGAGAGGGATCCTTGGCCAGACGACGGAAATAATCGCGGACCTGGGAGTGGGGTTGTTCAACCGCATGGCCATTGACCTGGGGCAGCTCGCTAAACAGGCTGCGCCACTCGTCGGACACGGAGTCAGGATTTTCCAGGAAGGATTCGTACAAATCCTCGATATAGCTTGCATTCGCACCAGCCAGGTGAGATGACTCCAACCAGGCCTTCATCACGCCGTTATGCATTTCTATCCCTTGTACTTCTTGTTACTGCTGCGCAGCTTGTAGGGGTCAAATAGCCATCCTGCCACGGGTGGGATGGCTATCCAGAGGTCGGGCCAGCACCTGGCCGGCCCTGATACTAAACAGCCCGATTGAGCAACATCGACTTGATCTGGCCAATCGCCTTGGTCGGGTTCAAGCCTTTCGGACAGACGTTCACGCAGTTCATGATGCCATGGCAGCGGAACACGCTGAAGGCGTCGTCCAGATTCCCCAGTCGTTCGGTGGTCGCGGTGTCGCGGCTGTCAGCCAGCCAGCGGTAGGCGGCGAGCAGCCCGGCCGGACCGATGAACTTGTCGGGATTCCACCAGAAGGAGGGGCACGAAGTGGAGCAGCAGGCACAGAGAATGCACTCGTACAGGCCGTCAAGCTTGGCGCGCTCTTCGGGGGATTGCAGGTGCTCACGCACCGGCGGCAACTTGTCATCATTGATGAGGAAGGGTTTGACCTTCTCCCACTGTGTGTAGAACTGGGTCATGTCGATCACCAGATCACGGATCACCGGCAGGCCGGGCAAGGGGCGGATAACGACGTTATTGCCCTTCTTCAGCAGGTCGGAGAGCGGGGTGATACAGGCAAGACCGTTCTTGCCATTCATGTTGAGACCGTCTGATCCACAGACCCCTTCGCGGCAAGAGCGGCGGAAGGCGAGCGTGGGATCCAGCTCTTTCAACTGGATCAGTGCGTCGAGCACCATCATGTCGGAACCTTCAGGAATATCAAGACGATATTCCTTCATATGGGGGACGTTATCAACATCCGGATTGTATCTGTAGACAGAGAATGTGACGTTCATAGGGCTGGCTCCGCAATCAGTAAGTCCGGACCTTGGGCGGGAACGCCTCACGGGTCTTGGGTGACATGTTGACAGCGCGACGGGTCATGGACTCGGTGTCCGGATGATAGAGGCTGTGGCACAGCCAGTTCTCATCGTCGCGATCCGGGAAGTCGAAGCGGCAGTGAGCACCGCGACTCTCGGTACGGAAGTTGGCGGCAACCGCCGTGGCAAACGCCGTCTCCATCAGGTTGTCCAGCTCCAGGCACTCGATGCGCTGGGTGTTGAACTCTTTGGAGGTGTCATCCAGACGGGCTGACTTGAGGCGTTCGCGGATAACCTTGAGCTCGGCCAGCCCCTCTGCCATCGCCGCACCTTCACGGAATACGGAGAAGTTATTCTGCATGCAGCGCTGCAGGTCTTTGCGGATCTGCACCGGGTCTTCCCCGTCACGGCAATTTTCCCAGCGGTTGAAGCGGGCCAGTGCGGCATCCAGATCCGACTCGGAAGCATCGCGGCCGTGATCCATCTCGCCCAGGGTGTTGACCAGATGCATGCCGGCCGCGCGGCCGAACACCACCAGGTCCAGCAGGGAGTTGCCACCCAGACGGTTGGCACCGTGTACGGAGACGCAGGCAATCTCGCCCACCGCAAACAGACCGACTACCGGCACATCGTTGCCGTTCTTGTCCTGGGTCAGGCACTGGCCATTCACGTTGGTCGGCACGCCGCCCATCATGTAGTGGCAGGTCGGGATGATCGGGATCGGCTCTTTGACCGGATCCACGTGGGCGAAGGTGCGGGAGAGTTCGCAGATCCCCGGCAGACGGGATTCCAGCACCTCTTTGCCGAGGTGATCCAGCTTCAGCTTGATGTGCGGGCCCCAGGGACCATCGCAGCCACGGCCTTCACGGATCTCGATCATGATGGAGCGGGCCACCACGTCGCGACCGGCCAAGTCCTTGGCGTTTGGCGCGTAACGCTCCATGAAGCGCTCGCCATCTTTATTGAGCAGATAGCCGCCTTCACCACGGCAGCCTTCGGTTACCAGCACCCCTGCCCCGGCGATGCCGGTCGGGTGGAACTGCCACATCTCCATGTCCTGCACGCCGACGCCGGCACGCAGCGCCATGCCGACGCCGTCACCTGTGTTGATGTGGGCGTTGGTGGTGGACTGGTAGATACGACCGGCACCGCCAGTCGCCAGCACGGTGGCCTTGGCCTTGAAGTAGACCACTTCACCGCTCTCCATGTCGATGGCGGTACAACCCACCACGTGGCCATCCTGGTTTTTCACCAGATCCAGCGCATACCACTCGGAGAATACGGTGGTCTTGTTCTTGACGTTCTGTTGGTAAAGGGTGTGCAGCAGGGCGTGACCGGTACGGTCGGCGGCCGCTGCGGTACGAGCAGCCTGCTCGCCACCGAAATTCTTGGACTGGCCACCAAACGGACGCTGGTAGACAGACCCGTTATCGAAACGGGAGAAGGGCAGCCCCATGTTCTCCAGCTCATAGATAGCCTCGGGGCCGGTTTTGCACATGTACTCGATGGCTTCCTGATCACCGATGTAATCGGAACCTTTTACCGTGTCATACATATGCCACTGCCAGTTGTCATCGTGGGCATTGCCCAGCGCAACCGTGATCCCGCCCTGGGCGGAGACAGTGTGAGAACGGGTTGGAAACACCTTGGACAACAGAGCGCAGCTCTTGCCGGACTGGGCAATCTGCAGCGCGGCGCGCATACCGGCACCACCGGCACCAATCACCACCGCATCAAATTCACGAGTTGGAATAGTCACCTTACACACCCCACAGCACGACGAAACCCGTCATCAGATAGACAAACAGCACCACGACCAGGGCAAATTGCAGCGCCCCGCGCAGCCCTACCGGCTTGATATAGTCAGTCAGCACCTGCCACAGACCAATCCAGGCGTGGATCAGTACGCAGAGCAGGGTCAACAGGGTGAATACCTTGGTGAATGTTTTGGCGAAGAAGCCTGCCCACACCTCGTAGGTGATGTCGTTGAACGCGACAAAGCCCACCAGATAGAGGACATAACAGGTCATGATGAGGGCGGTGGCGCGGATCAGGATGTAATCGTGAACGCCGCTGCGCCCGAAGGTTGCAGAATTGGTTACCATACAAGCACTCCCGCCAATACAGCCAGGATCGCGGTGATCACGAAGGCCACGCGGGCGCTCTGATTGCCGGATTCCAGCTCTTCCCAATAGCCCATATCCATGACCAGATGACGCAAGCCGCCCACAATGTGGTATGCCAGCGCAGTCAGGATCCCCCACAGCACGAGTTTGACCAAGAAGTTGTCCATGATGGCAACCACGGTTGCAAACCCTTCGGGAGAGGCGAGTGAAGTACCAAGCATCCACAGCAAGATGCCCAGTGCAACAAAGGTAATGACCCCTGAAACACGGTGCAGGATGGATGCAATGGCAGTGACAGGAAAGCTGATCGTCTGTAGGTCGAGGTTGACCGGTCTCTGTTTGTTTTTCACGCTTGCCCACTCAGCTCCATTGAGCACGTTAGTTATTGTTTTAACTCACACTTGAGGGCACGGAATGGTGATTGTTGGTTTTTTGTTACCAAAACACTCTGGAAAAGCCAAAACGCGAGTTTTCGGTTTCACATCAGGCTTTGCCAAAGCGTTTCAAACACCCGCAGCCATGACCCACGTGGCGCAGTATATCGGCGGCCTTAACCGAAGACAATCAATTAGCTACAAAGAAAACACAAAACCGCAAACTCGATCGCATATTTAATTTAACATTTCATTAATGCCATTAATGGGGTTCCAGCAAAATTGACATTGATAAGGAACTCTGTTTCAAATAAGGCGCTCCAGCCACTTCGGTATGGGTAACAACCTTTGCCAGCGTCATAAAAGTCGTAATAGAGTAGGACTGGAACCAAATTATAAAGAGCAAAGGAGACGTGCTATGGCTGATAAGATAGCCACCCTACACCTGCCCGGAAAAGATCCGGTCGAACTGCCGATCCTCTCCGGCACCATCGGCCCGGATGTCATCGATGTCAGAAAATTGGGATCACAGGGGTATTTCACCTTTGACCCCGGTTTTATGGCGACCGGTTCTTGCAAATCTGCCATTACCTACATTGACGGGGATCAGGGTGTCTTGCTGCACCGTGGTTACCCCATCGCCCAGTTGGCCACCCAAGCCACCTATCTGGAAGTCTGCTATATCCTGCTGTACGGCGAAGCGCCGACCAAGGCGCAATATGCCGAATTCGAACGCCTGGTCACCCGCCACACCATGGTGCACGAGCAGATCGCCTTCTTCTTCCGCGGCTTCCGTCGCGACTCCCACCCCATGGCCATCATGTGCGGAGTAGTCAGCGCCCTCTCCGCCTTCTATCACGATGCTCTCGACATCAATAACGAGCAGCATCGCGAGATCTGCGCCTTCCGTCTGCTCTCCAAGATGCCGACTCTGGCAGCCATGTGTTACAAGTACTCCATCGGCCAGCCGTTCATGCAGCCGCGTAACGCCCTCTCCTATGCCGGTAACTTCCTGCACATGATGTTTGGCGTGCCGACCGAAGAGTACAAGGTCAACCCCATCGTTGAACGTGCCATGGATCGTATCTTTACCCTCCATGCAGATCACGAGCAGAACGCCTCCACCTCCACCGTTCGTCTGGCTGGCTCCTCCGGTGCCAACCCGTTCGCCTGTATCGCCGCGGGGATCGCCTCCCTGTGGGGACCGGCCCACGGTGGTGCCAACGAAGCCTGCCTGCGCATGCTGGAAGAGATCGGCTCGGTGGATCGCATCCCCGAGTACATCGCCAAGGCCAAGGACAAGAATGATCCGTTCCGTCTGATGGGCTTTGGACACCGCGTCTACAAGAACCACGACCCCCGTGCCACTGTGATGCGCGAAACCTGCCACGAAGTACTGACCGAGCTGCAGATCAAGGATCCACTGCTGGACGTGGCCATGGAGCTGGAGCGTATTGCGCTCTCCGACCCCTACTTCGTCGAGAAGAAACTCTACCCGAACGTGGACTTCTACTCCGGCATCATCATGAAGGCGATCGGCATCCCGATGAGCATGTTCACCGTGATCTTCGCCATCTCCCGCACCATCGGCTGGATTGCCCACTGGAACGAGTTCCACTCAGACCCGGACAGCAAGATTGGTCGCCCACGCCAGCTCTACGTAGGCCACCCGCTGCGCGAGTTCACTCCGCTCGAGCAGCGCTAACCACTGCGCTGATATGGTTTGTTACAAAGGCGGTCATTGACCGCCTTTTTGTTTGCCGCTCTAATGCCCCCTTTCGCGTTAAGGAGTCCATTATGAAACCACTGTTTATCAGCGCAGCCTTGCTGCTGACCGCCTGCCAGAGCGCCCCCGCATCGTCACAGGGGGAGACCCTCTATATCAACAGCCAGCTGGTCGATTGCGTCGGAGTTGGCCCAATGCAGTGCATGCAGGTTCGCAGTGATGAACAGCAGCCCTGGACGCTGTTCTACCAGGATATTGAAGGCTTCCAGTTCGAGCCGGGTTACCGCTATCAGCTCACTGTCAGCAAGGAGCAGCTCACCGATGTGCCGGCCGATGCCCCCTCCCTGCGCTATCGGCTGATCAAGGTGGTGAACAAGGTCGCCAGCAAGTAACAAACACGATCAAAAAAACGGGGGATGGCTGATGCCATCCCCCGTTGGTTTATGGGTACTGCGCCTCATCAGGCACGATCAGGTCGGCGCCAGCGCCATATGCAGCAGCGGATAGGGCTTGCCCTGACCATCCAGCGGCGAACGACCCGTCACGGTGAATCCCATCTTCAGATAGAAGCCCACCGCCTGTTCGTTCTGCTCGTTGACGTCAACCTGCGTCGCGCCGCCCTGCGTGATGGCATGGGCCACCAGCAAACGCCCCACGCCACTACCGCGCGCCTCGGGAGCCACAAACAGCATCTCCAGCTTGCCCTCGTACACTCCGCTAAAACCCGTAATCTGCCCCTCTTTTGTGCGTGCACTGTGCAGTGTCACCGCATCGAAGTAGTGCTCCAGAATAAGCGGTTTAAGCGCGAGGATCTCGGCCTCGGGCAGGAAGTGGTGGGTCGCCCGCACAGAGGCCTCCCACAGATCGATCAGGGCCGGATAATCGGCCCGCGTTGCAGTATCAATCTTCATCAATGACTCTTTGTTGCAGCCCGCAGGATGGCTGTGGCCTCCCCGCGAGCCAACCTGATTAGCGCGCCTGCACCACCTGCAGCAGCACCGACATATCAGCGCCAAAGTTGCGGCTGCGGATCGCTTCGCGAATATCCGCTTCGCTATAACGGCTGCCCGGGTAGACCACTACGCAGGAGATGTCGCCCGGTTTGAGGAAGTGGGTCTCGCCAAACGGGGTATAGCGGGTGGCACCGATACTGATGAGCGCATGGGGAGGATGTCCCGCCTGCGCCAGCAGTCCCTGAATGTGCTCCGCCGGCCCCTCATCCTGCTGATGATTGAACTTGTCGATGGCCCAGTCGAGCAGCTTGCCGTGGAAGTAGCTGTAGTCGATGGCGGCGCTATCTACCCCGTAGGCGTGCAGCTCACCGTCCCGCTCCAGATAGCAGGCGATGCGATAGTCATCGAGCTCGCAACCGGCGGTAAAACCGGAAAGCGGCAGCAGGTTGGCCGCCAACCCCTTGCTCTCTTCGCCCCAGTTCTTCTTCTCGCTGATCTTCTTGGCGTTGGGACGGCGGATGGAACAATCGTTATAGGCACCAAAGGCGCGGGGATGGATCGCCACCACCTGCTTGCCGGCATACTCCAGCTCGCACCAGAGGGCTACTTCCGGCTCGATCTGCACCTTCTCGTCACCGCTGACCGCCGCTTCCGGCAGGAAGATGGCGTTATTGCTCAGCGGAAAGACCCCGAGCTGACCCGGATGGCCCGGCACGAAAAAGGGAAACAGCGCCTTGGGCGCCGTGGTGTCGCGCACGACTACCGCTACGAAGTCCGACGCTTCGCCCGCCTGCTCCAGATGACCGGCGAAATTGCCCGCGACCCCGAGTCCGATAAACTTGCTCTCTGCTGCTATCTGCATCTTGCTCACCTGCATCTTGCCCACGCAAGGTAGCAGGCCCGTCGCCCACTACCGCTAAAGTGGCAAGATTAAACCACAAGGGCCCCGCCTTCGCCCAGTCCGGCCCTGTCGTGATGTGCGCCAGTCCGCTTTTTTAGGGACGAGAAGGCTGTGGCGAACCAGCCATTGCGCACTCATTCAGCTACGCGGTGACCGCGCTGGAAACAGTGCGTTTCCGGCATCTCCCCTCTTTCTCCTTGGGACTCAACTTCATCTTTGTTAGGCTGCCGGCATGCAAAACAACTGTGCGCTTGAGTGCGCCACTGCTCATCACGGCAACCCCATTGGAGAGAAAACGGATGATCGACAAACTCGCCTGGCTCACCTTTAAAGATCAGCAACTGCTCTGCGCCCGCTCCCACGGCAAGGACATCTATTACATCCCGGGCGGCAAGCGGGAACCGGGCGAGAGCGACGAGGCGGCGCTGATCCGCGAGATTGCAGAGGAGCTGGCTGTCACCCTGCAACCCGATACCCTGCGCTTTGTCTGCGAGTTCAGCGCTCAGGCCGATGGCAAACCGGCAGGAATCGAGGTGAGACTGCGCTGCTACACAGGCGAAACAAGCGGCACCCCAATCGCCTCGGCCGAAATTGCCGAGCTGCGCTGGCTCGACAGCTCTCACCTCGATGAGCTCTCCCCCGTCTCCCGCCTGCTGTTTGTCTGGCTGGTTGAGCAGGGGTTGATCCGCTGACAAGTCGTGCTTGCGCCAAGCATACGTATCCACCTCAAATTCACCAACGGTGGCAATCAGCCACATAGCAACGCAACGACAAGGATGTCAGATGGATATTGTGGAAGTTAATAGCGCAGCGACCTACCAAAGCGCGCTCATCGCCCTGCTGCAAGATTGTGTCGATAGCGGTGCCTCGGTCGGTTTTTTACCACCGCTGACCACGGAGGAATCTGCCCGCTACTGGCAAGGAATTGAAGCGGCGCTGGCGGCTGGTCACCGAAAGCTGTGGCTGGCCCTTGAGCAGCAACAGATAGTAGGAGCGATTCAGCTCGCGCTCTGTGGCAAGGCCAACGGTCGCCACCGGGCCGAAGTGGAAAAACTGATGGTACTGCAAACGGCGAGAGGTAAAGGTGTCGGTCGTGCGCTGATGCAGGCCTTGGAACAAGGCGCCCATGCCGCGGGCCGTTCGCTGCTGGTGCTGGATACTCGCGCCGGTGATGTGGCCTCCCACCTTTATCGTCAACTCGGCTATCTGGAGGCGGGCCAGATCCCGAGCTTTGCACGCAACGCCGATGGCTCCCTTGCTGCGACCGTCATCTTCTACAAACCGCTCTGACCATCCCCTATCCCTTATCCAAATACAGCAGGGCCGCACCAAGCGGCCCTGCTTGTTGCCAGCGTGACTGTTTGTTGCAGCAATATGGCTTGCGACGGATTGCCACGATAGAGCCATTGCTCCTGTATGCCTCAACACCGCCAATCGTTCGCCCCAAAATACAACCAAACAAACAGAAAGATTAATTAATGATTAAAACGTCCCCCTTTTCTTCTTCATCTATTGCCTCATCAGGCGTATCGTGAGAGACTCGTTTGATAATCAAATCTATGTTGTTCACTGCCTTGAGGAATAATGGATGCCCACTTTGCCCCGTACAGTTACCTCCCCCAAAAAGTTCATCATCGGTCAACACCTTCTCCCGCAACTCCATGAGCACGTTAAAGATTTTGGTGACTATGCGTTGCTCATCAGCGATGAGTTCATTCTGGAGCGGGTACGGGAAGAAGCTTTGGCGGGGCTCCTGCAGGCAGGCCTCAGGGGAGTGGTCGACAAGTTTCGCTACGAATGCACCGAACAGGAGATCCACCGCCTGACCCACCTTGCTGAGCAATATGGTGCGAACGTGATTGTCGGGATCGGCGGCGGCAAGACGCTGGATGTCGCCAAGGCCGTGGCCTTCTATCTGCGCCGTCCGGTTGTGCTATTCCCGACGATTGCCTCCACAGATGCCCCCTGCACGGCACTGGCGGTGATCTACAACCAGGCGGGGGAATTTGAGCGCTATCTGTTCCTGCCGCAAAATCCGGACGTGGTGCTGGCTGACACGGCCATCATTGCCGCCGCCCCTCCCCGCTTCTTTTCCGCTGGCGTTGGTGATGCCCTGGCCACCTATTTCGAGGCGCGCGCCTGCTATCGGTCGGACGGGCTCAATCTGGTCGGCAAGCGTCCTTCACGCACGGGCCTTGGTCTGGCACAGCTCTGTTACGAGCTGCTTGGTGAGAACATCGAGCTGGCCATGGATGCAATACGCCACCATGTCTCGACTCCGGCGCTGGAGCAGGTCATCGAGGCCACCATCTACCTCAGCGGGGTCGGCGCAGAAGCCGGTGGACTGGCCGCCGCTCATGCCGTCAACAACGGCATGTCACTGATCGCGGAGCTCCATCGTGCCCAGCATGGCGAGAAGGTGGTCTTCGGCCTGCTGACCCAACTCGTGCTTGAGCGCGCCCCGCAACACGAACTTGATGAGGTGTTTCGCATCATCGACTGTGCAGGCCTGCCCATGACGCTGCAAGAGCTGGGGCTCACCCACTTTGATGAAAGCGAGTGGCGCAAGGTGGCGCAGCTGGCCTGCGATCCCCTCGATACCATGGGCAACATGCCGATGACAGTGAGTGAACAGGATGTCTACGCCGCCATGGTGGCAGCTAATGCTATGGCTGAGCGCTATCGCCTCCACCATCCCCGCGCCTGATTGCTTGCCGCACTAAACAGGCAAACAGTAAAAAGGCTTGCCCATTGGCAAGCCTTTTTCGTTTGCATCCCATCCCTTGTCGGGATAGACGTAAGTCAACGCAGTATCAGGGCAGTTTCACCGCTCGCACTGCAACCTCTGGCAGGGCGAAGGCATCTTGCGCGGCGATGAGTTGCAGCTCGTAAGCCTGCTGGCGCCATGTCTCCTGCAGCACCGCATCCACCGAGGCGTTGGTGCGCTCGAACGCGCTGACTGCATCGTGACCGGCCAGCAAATTCGCCAGCATCAGGGCGCTGATAAGATCGCCAACCCCCACCGGCTGGCGGGCAAAGTCATAAAGCGGACGGGCAATCAGGTAATCCCCTTGCGGGGTGGCCAGCAGCATCTCGAAGCGGCTGGAGTCCTGCGCCGCACGACCGAGATGCTTGACCAGCACCAGCTTGACGCCGCGGGCCAGCAGCTGATGGGCGGCGGCACGGGTCTGATCCAGATCAGCCAGATGGGTATCACAGAGGGTCTCCAGCTCCAGCAGGTTGGGGGCCATCATGTCGGCCACCGGCAGCGCCTGCTCGGTCAGGAAACGGGTGACGCCAGGAGCGACGATACACCCCTTCTCCGGGTGACCCATCACGGGGTCGCAGAAGTAAATGGCATCGGGGTTGGCCGCCTTGACGGCGTTGACCACGGTCAGGATCTCGTCTCCCTGTTCGGCGGAGCCAAGGTAACCGCTCAGCACGGCGTCACACTGGCTCAACACCTCGATATTGCCCAATCCTTTCACCAGCGCACTGATATGACCCGCCGGCATCGCCATCCCCTGCCACCCCTGGGCATATTGGGTGTGGTTGGAAAACTGCACCGTGTTGATGGGCCATACATCCATACCGAGGCGGCGCATGGGGAAGACGGCCGCGCTGTTGCCGGCACAACCAAAGACCACGTGGGACTGAATAGAGAGAACGGATTTCATCGGGAATACCACAGCAAAGGATCAGCAAGGTGGGCAATATATCGGATGAGGATAACGATGCGCCACCTTGGCGCGGGATGAACAGGCAATTTCCTGACTAAAGACAGGTTTTTTGCGCTATTTGGCCCGCATCGACAGGATGAGCGGCGCCATGATGCGCCGCGTCACCGTCCATCACATGCCGTTGTGCTCAACGCCATGACGGGCAAAGTGATAGACCCATCCCTCATCACACGGCATGTCACTGGGTGGCGAAATCAGCTCAGGCAACACAGTCACCTTGCCACCAGCGGCATATTGCAGGGCCATCAGGGCGCAGAGCGCCGCATCGTAGCGATCGGTGCCGGCCAGCACGTCCGCAGGCAGCAAGGCCGCCAGCTCGGGCCGTGCCGGGGAGGCCTTGCCGCCCACTTTGGCCAATGCCGGATAGACCTCCAGCACGGCGCGACTGGCCTTCGGGGCAACGGTCGGCACCAGTTGCAGATCCGAGAGTCGCGGCAGCATGGAGAGCGCCAGGGTGGCATTATTGCCAAGCCGGTCGAAGGTGGCCGACAGCGGCTTCTTGCCGTACTGCTGATACAGCCAGCGCTCGCAGTCGCGATAGGCGTAGGGGTTGTCTATCTCCCGCTCGGGCACGGCGCAGCTGTGTGGCTGGCCGTTGAGCAGATCCCGCAAGGCGCGGGGAAAGGCGAGCGGCGCATCGATACCGAGCGCCAGTTGCGGGCAGGCTTCTACCTGCATCAGGGTCAGCTCGTTTTGCAGGGCGGGACGCAGCAGAGCGGCCAGATCCGGCGCCACCCGCGAGCTCAGACGAAACAGCGGCGACACCCCGAGCCAGTGCAGGCGGTTGGATTCGGCCTGCCAGCCCACCACGGCCACCGCCTGGGCACTGCCCTGCCAGCCACGCACATCCCAGCCGATCCCGATTGCACTCATCTGCCCTGCCGTCATCAATTACCTCTGTTCGCCTGTCACAAGTTGCAAGAGGCACAGGGTAATCAGCAGAGGCCCTTAACGCAAAGCGAACCGCCCACTCAGAACGATTTCTGGAAATTCACCAGCGGCAGAATGGGGAACACGCCGTTGGCGGCATAGTTGGCCAGCCCGATCTGCAAGCCATCGAGGTGCTTGGTCGCATTGATAAAGCCAATCTGGAAGGTGGTACGCTCGGCATAGTTGACGAAGCCGACGTTGGCCAGCGCATTGCCCTTGGCGATATTGACCGCCCCCCAGTTGAGCCCCTGTACATTGTTGGTCAGGTTGACCAGCCCCAGATTGACGCCGGTATCCTGCCCTTCGTGCCAGTTGATGGCGTTGATGGCGACCCCGCCAAACTGGTGGCGCACCCGACCAGCACCCAGGAAAATCCCGAGCTGCAGGCCGCTGAACTGATCCACATCGGAGAGGGCGAAGATCGGCAGATCAATACCCTTCACCTGACCGGTCCGACCGTAGAGCAGCGAGGCGCGCGCCCCTTCCACCTGATGGGACGCGGGCAAATTGATCCCGGGCAGCGAGACCTGCACCGGAGTACTGGCCTGCGCGACACCGCACAGAGTCAGGGCGCTGCATGCCAGCAGCAGGCGGGAGAGTGTCATGGAAAGTTCCTTGGGCCATTGAGAGTGGCCCGATCCTAACAGTCAGGGGAGAGAGTGTGCACACCAGCAGGGACGAGGTGCGTCACGATACGTCACGGGTGGCCCTCTCACCTCTCCATCAGGACTTGCGAAAGCGCCACCTCAAGGACAATCGGCCACTTTTTCACAGCGAGTGGTTCCTCTTCCTTTCTTTGCCTGAGCGAACTGCCTAAAATAGTCGCCCTGCTGTATCCGGCATTCATCCATCTAGAGGATTTCCCATGGAGACGTTTCTGCTCGAAGGTCACCCCTTCGTTGCCTTGTGTGACCTTATCAAACATCAGGGGTGGGCCGATTGTGGCGGCGCCGCCAAAGCCCTCGTTGCCGAAGGGCTGGTCGAGGTGGACGGTCAGGTCGAGACCCGCAAGCGCTGCAAGATCGTGGCCGAACAGGTGGTCAACTTCAACGGCATGAAGGTCGTGGTGAAAGAGGGCGTAAGCCCGGAGATTGGCTAAACCCGTTTCGGGGAGCCTCTCTCCGGCAACCCGCTAGCTGGCTTTGATCGACAGGGTCAGCACAAAACGCGCCATCGCCTCATCCCCGTTCAATGACGGACAGGTGGCTACCACCCGGATGGGGCGATTGATGCGCTGACCGCTTGCCAGCGATTCATCGATCATGGCGTCAATCTCCTCCCCCGCTGCGCAGTCGAACTGCACATCCCCCTCCGGTCGTTTCAAAAACTCCCCCTGCACATCCTTGAAGGCGAAGTGCACCTTCTTGCGCCGCTGCCGCCCCTTCTCCATCACCAGCAGACCACCTACCAGATCGGCACCGGTCGCCAACGCGCCAAAATACATGCTGCCCAGATGGTTGCGGGTACGCCAGCCAAGGGGAATGCGAATGCGCAGCGCCTTGGCGTTCATCTCTTCGATGATCGGGGCACAAAACCCGATGACGGGAATGTAGCGCCAGGCAAACAGCCGAAGCGCCAGATTGGCTTTGAAGCGTTGCAAATCCATATGCGAACTGATCCGATGAGTTAATGTAAACAACATGTTGCCTGCATCTGCGCCATTCGACAAGCACAGGGATCACGCTTACGACCTTTTGCCCAACGCAAAAAAACAGAGGGAACCGCACCGGTTCCCTCTTTTCGTTCATGTCGCTGTTACAGCAAATGTGCCGCTCAGGCGCGCTTCTCTTCCAGCCAGGCCCCCTGACTCTGCATCTCGAACAGCTGGGCATAGTGACCGCCGAGGGCCATCAACTCGCCATGGGTACCCCGCTCATTCACCTGACCGCGGGAGAGCAGCAGGATCTCGTCCGCATCGACGATGGTCGAGAGGCGGTGGGCGATGGCGATGGTGGTGCGGCCACGACGGGCAGCAGAGATCGCCTGCGACAGCGCCAACTCGGTCTGGGAGTCCACGCTGGCCGTCGCTTCATCCAGAATGAGGATACGCGGATCTCCCACCAGTGCACGGGCAAAGGAGAGCAGTTGCCGCTGACCGGCGGAGAGGTTCTTGCCCCCCTCCTCCATCAGGGTGTTGATCCCCTGTGGCAAGCTGTGCACAAACTCGGCCAGCTGCACCTCGCTCAGCGCCTGCCAGAGCCGCGCGTCATCTATGCCGGCGCGGCCGAGACGCAGGTTCTCCGCCAGGGTGCCGACAAAGATAAAAGGATCCTGCTGCACCAGCCCGATGCTGCGGCGCACCGCCGCCAGCGACAGGGTATCCAGTGCGTGATCATCGAAGCGGATCTGCCCCTGATCCAGCGGATAGAAGCCCATCAGCAGGCTGATAATGGTGGACTTGCCGCTGCCGGTATGGCCCACCAGCGCCAGCATCTGGCCCGGTTTTGCGGCAAAACTGACCTCCCGCAGCACCTGCTGCTCACCATCGTAGGAGAAGCTCACCCGCTCGAAACTGACCCGCCCTTCCAGCGGGCGCAGCTCGCCCTCGGTGCTCTCGCGGGTTTCATCGAGCAGGGCAAAGACCCGTTCCCCCGCCACCATCGCCTGCTGCAGCTGGTTAAGCTGGTTGGTCATCTCGATGAGCGGCTCGATCATCCGCCCCAGATAGCTGATAAAGGCGTAGAGCACCCCCACCTGAATGGCACCCGCGTGGCTCAGTCCCTCGTGGGCGAACAGCGCCAACAGGCCAATCAGTACCATCATGTAGAAGAGATCGATGAGCGGGCGCAGCAAAATGCCGTTGATCTTGAGGCTCTTGATCCGTGCCGACCAGTGCTGCTGGTTCACCTCGGCAAAAGCGTTGGCAAAGTGGCGCTCCTGCACCATCGCCTGAATGACCGGCATCCCCTGCAGCGACTCGTTGAGGCGGCTGTTGATGTCGGAGAGCAGGCTGCGGGTCGCTCGCACCACCGGCACGCTCAGTTTCTGGTAGAGCCACATCACCCCGCCCACGGCGGGCAGCAGCAGGGAGCAGACCAGCATCAGCCGCAGATCCAGCAGCGCCATGGAGATGAGGATGCCGCACAGCAGCACCACCTTTTGCACCAGCAAACCAATCACCTGCACATAGAGGTTCATGATCGCTTCGGTGTCGTTGGTGATGCGGGAAATCAGCGAGCCGGAGCGATGCTTGTCAAAGTAGCGGGCCGGCAAGCGGATGGCGGTAGCAAATACCTGCTCGCGCAAGGTTTGCACCACCGCCTGGGCGATACGGTTAAAGCGCAGGGATTGCAAATAGAAGCCCGCCGCCGAGAGTACCTGCAAGCCCAGATAGCCCGCTGCAATAAGGGCTATGGTGGGCAGCACGATATTGCGAGGCGCCAGATAGTCATCGATAAAGAGCTTGATCAGCAGCGGCCCGGCCACTTCGGCGCCGGTGGCAAGCAGCAAACAGATCCCCGCCTGGATCAGCCAGCGAGGATACTGGGCGCAGTAGGCGAGCAGTCGTTTTATGGTCGGATTCACAGGCTCTCCTCCACCGCTTCTTCGAGACGCTGGTAACGCACCATATCTGCATACCAGCCATTGTGCGCCATCAGGGTACCGTGATGACCCCGCTCGCTAACGGTCCCCTGCTCCAGCACCAGGATCTCGTCGGCCTGCTCCACCGCCGTCATGCGATGGCTGACCAGGATCAGGGTGCGACGATGGGCTTTGAGGGCATGCAGAATTTGCTGCTCGGTGTGGGCATCTACCGCCGAGAGCGCATCATCGAGCACCAGAATGGGCGCATCCAGCAGCAGGGCGCGGGCAATGGCCAGCCGCTGTTTCTGGCCGCCGGAGAGGGTCACCCCTTTCTCCCCCACCTCGGTCTCATAGCCCTTGGGGAAACGCACGATATCATCGTGGACACAGGCAATGCGCGCCACCCGTTCGACCTCCTCGCGGCTCGCATCGGGTTTGCCCAGGGCGATATTGGCGGCGATAGTGGTCGAAAACAGGAATGGCTCCTGTGGCACATAGGCAAACTGGCTGCGCAGTGTGGCGAGCGGCAGCTGGTCAATCGGAACGCCATCCATGACAATCGAACCGTGAGTCGGATTGGCAAGGCGCATCAACAGCTTGAGCAGGGAGCTCTTGCCTGCCCCGGTGCGCCCCACCACCCCGAGCATCCCCCCTTGCTTGAGGGTAACGTCGATATCCGCAAGCAGGGTGCGCTGCTCAAGTTGATAGCTCACCCCTTTGATCTGCAAAGGAAAGGCAGAGGTAAACGCGGCCGGCTGGGCGGGCTCTTCGATATCGCTGCGCTCCCCCAGCAGGCTTTCGATACGGGAGTAGGCGGCGCTGCCCCGCTCGATGATGTTGAACAGCCAGGCGATGGCAAACATCGGCCAGATCAGCTGGCCGAGGTACATGGTGAAGCTGGTGAGCTCACCCAGGGTCAACTCACCCTGCAGCACCAGCACACTGCCCCCCGCCACCGCGAGGAAGTAGGAGCAACCGATACAGAGATAGATGACCGGATCGAATTTGGCATCGATGCGGGCCACCGCCATATTGCGCTCCCCCGCCTGTTTGGTCAGCTCGGCAAAGCCCTCATCTTCCAGCGATTCAACCGCATAGGATTTCAGCACCCGCACACCGGAAAGGGCCTCCTGGGTCTTGTTGTTGAGCCTGGAGAAGGCCCCTTGCGCCGCCTTGAACTGGGTGTAGATCTGGGTGCCGAAGCGATTCATGAAATAGGCCATCACCGGCAGCGGCAGCAAGGAGACCAGCGTCAACTGCCAGGAGTACTGGCTGCACATGATGGAGAGCACCAATACCCCGACCATGATGGAGTCCACCAGAGTCAGCACCCCTTCGCCAGCGGTCATCTCCACAGCCTGAATGTCATTGGTGGCATGGGCCATCAAATCGCCAGTACGGTGGCGCTGATAAAAATCGGGGCTCATCCGGGTGAAATGGCTGAAAAGGCGATTGCGCAACACATAGGCCAGACGGTAAGAGGCACCGAACAGCATCACCCGCCAGACGTAGCGCAGCAGATAAATCAGCACACCCAGACCAAACAGCCCCGCCAGATAGCGCATCAGGGTGTCATTGTCGAGACCGCCCTTGGTGATGCCATCCACCACCCAGCCCACCACTTTGGGCGGAATAACGGTCAACAGGGCCACCATCAGCAGCAGGGAGATGGCAGCCAGATAACGGGGCCACTGCTCCTTGAAAAACCAGCTCAATCGTAGAAATACGCTCACACCACCAACCTTTAGCGCTCTCTGCCCGTGACCGCTCCAAGGAGCGGCCATCAGAGAAGCCACGCAGAAATAGAAGAATGAAAACAATCGCCTCCGGCTGGAGGCGATTCGAACGAAAGCTCATCATATCTCGAACCGGGATGGTTGAGAATAATTACTATTTAATTCACTGTGACATGCGATCATCCCCTGATGAATAGGGATTATACGAATTTTCATGCTGCTCACCGGTCAACAGGAAGTGTGACACCTCTTCCCGGGTCTGGCTGAACACCTGTTGCAACTGCTCCAGATCTGACTCGCTTAACACCTCGTTTTGCCGCAAGCGCCACTCCAGCTCGCCAGCCACCAATTGCAGACGGGCCGCCGAGATATTGGCAGACACCCCCTTGAGGGTGTGCAGCAGCTTGCTGGCCACCTCGGGCTGCTGACGGCGCAGGGCGGAGCGGATCTCCCACAGATCGTCCTTGTGTTCCGACATGAACAGCTTGAACAGGATCTG
Organism: Aeromonas sp. R3-1; assembly: GCF_040908345.1. Taxonomy (NCBI): domain Bacteria; kingdom Pseudomonadati; phylum Pseudomonadota; class Gammaproteobacteria; order Aeromonadales; family Aeromonadaceae; genus Aeromonas; species Aeromonas sp. R3-1. The sequence goes on along the minus strand of NZ_JBFODN010000008.1, from coordinate 4,810 downwards.
CAATGCCTCCTTGTCTTGCTCCAGCCGCTTGAGTGCATCCTGCAGATCGAGGATCCCGATCATATCCGGCGGTTTCACCTCCATGATCCCCGCCTGCTCCACCCCTTGCGGCTTCACCCACTGCAGCAGGTTGTTGTAGAGATCCAGCTTGCTCACCGGCTTGGTGACATAACCATTCATCCCCACCCCCAGACAACGCTCCTTGTCACCGGGCATGGCACTGGCGGTGAGGGCAATGATGGGCACATCGTGTTTGTCGACCATCTTGCGGATCTGGCGGGTGGCATCGAGTCCGTCCAGCACCGGCATCTGCAAATCCATCAGGATCACGTCAAAAGGCTGCTCGGCGACCCGCTCCACCGCCTCCCGACCATTGCTGACCACACACACTACCGCATCGACGCGCCGCAGATATTCGATGATGAGCTGCTGATTGACCCGGTTGTCTTCCGCCAACAGCACTCGGGTACCCTGCAACAGAGATTTGAAGTGTTGCTGATCCCCCTGTGCCTCGGCCTTGCGCAGGTTGAGCTCGTAGGAGCTGCCGTTGAGCAGTTCGTCCACCTTGGCCAGCAGGGCATTTTCGGTCATCGGTTTGGGCAGAAAATGAGTCAGCCCCATGCTGTCCATCCTGGCGTGTAGCCCCTCTCTGGCCCAGGCACTGATCATCAGGATGGGGATCCGCCGCCACTGACTGTGCTGATACATCTCCAGCGCCAGATCGAGCCCATCCTCCTGACCCATGCGCCAGTCGAGGATCGCCAACCGCAGATTCGGTCCCTCTTCACGGAGCAACTGACGGGCACGGGAAAGGGAGTTAACCGGCAGCACCCGCACTCCCGCGCGAGTCAGAATGTCCCGGGCCAGATCCAGCACCAGTTCGTTGTCATCCATCACCATCACCAGCGGCTGGTTTTCGAAGAAGACTTTCCGTCCAGCCACGCCGTAGACCGCCTGCGCCATCGGGATATCGAACTTGAACAGAGAGCCGACGCCAGGCTTGCTCTCTACGGTGATCCGCCCCCCCATCAGCTCCACCAGCCGCTGGGAGATATTGAGCCCGAGCCCCGAGCCGCCATATTTGCGGGTATTGCCCGCCTCCAGCTGGGTAAACGCCTGAAACAGTTGAGTCTGCTTCTCTTCGGCAATGCCGATGCCGGTATCGCGCACACTGAAGCGGATCCGCATTGGGTGAGGATTGGCCAGCTCGATGCAGACTTCGACTTCACCGCGTTCGGTAAACTTGATGGCGTTGTTCACCAGATTGACCAACACTTGTCCCAGTCGCAAGGGATCCCCACGCAAGAAGACCGGCACCTCCGGTGACTTGCGAATAACCACTTCCACGTGTTTGCGCTCCGCCAGATCGGCAAACATGCCCGCCAGCGAATCGAGCTGCTCGCTGAGATCGAAGTCGATCTCCTCCAACGTCAGCTTGCCGGACTCCACCTTGGTCAAATCAAGGATGTCGTTGATCAGCAGCAGCAGGGTATCGGATGAGGATTTGATCTTGCCCAGATAGTCCCGCTGTTGTTGATCCAGTTCAGTCTGCAGTGCCAGCGAGCTAAAACCTATGATGGCATTCATGGGGGTGCGGATCTCGTGGCTCATGTTGGCCAGAAAATCGCTTTTGGCCTGGGCCAGCAAGCCGGTCTGGCGCGACAGTTCGCTCAGCTTCTGGTTACGGCGCCACAGGGTGAAGGCCACCAGCGCAAAGCAGATCAAAGCTCCGCACAGCACCATCAGATAGAAGCGGTTCATCAAAGAGGAGGCGCGCTCCAGCTTGTCGAGTTTCCAGCGCACCAAACTCTCGATCACATGCATGTCGATGAGCTGGTAACGCAAGGTGTGATAGGCCATCACCTGCTGGCTCATCTCCTTGCTCAGGCGGATCAGGGTCGCGATCTCCGGCAAGTTGCCATAACGTGATTGCAACTGCTGTTGCAGCTGGTCCAGCGTGGTCTGTTCACGTTTGTCCCAACTGCGCTGCAGATAGTTGCTCAGTTGCGCCAGCTCCTCCAGGTCTCGATGAAGCGCACTGTCTGACGGGCTTATCCCCCGCACCTTTTTAATCTGGGCCTGCAGGGGCGCATTGAGGTACTCGATAGCCATCTCAATGGCATGAAGCCTGGCCAGCGCCATCAGATAGGTGTCCATGTCATCAAGCAGAGCCTGGGAAAGGTCGTCTTGCACCAGCTCGGGATCGCTTCTGACTTCCCGTACAAAACCGTCAAGGGTGATGGATAACTGGTTCAGGCGCTGCTGGACATTACTGTCATTGGCCTGCTCCCGCCCAAGCAGATAGACGGTATCGGCGTTGATCCGGTTCAGCACCACCTCGGCCGCGTCGTTCAGGTCATGGGCCTGTTGCTGCTGACTGAGCGACTGCCAGCAGTAGCCCGAAAAGGCGAGCAGCAAGGCAACGATCAGCCCTGGCACAGCACGGTTTTTCCGTGATCCTTTATTCATCCCGTCTCGACTCTCATCTGGTGGTCGCTGAATTATCCGGTTAGGCAATGAACCCTGGGGGAATTATCCACTCCCGCTGGGCACTGTGTTACCGTTATTGCTCTGATATTTCGCTATTGTTTCGCGATTGCTTCATTCTGGCTTCTCATCATATCCCCGGCCAGAGCTGATTTAGAAGGAACCAATTATGTCATTTATCACTACTTATTGTAGCCACTGCTTTACCAAGAACCGCCTGCCCGTTACCCATATCGATACATCTGCCAAATGCGGGCGCTGCAAAGCCCTCCTGTTCAGCCAGACCCCTTGCCTCGGGAAGGCGGATAACTTCGATACCCTGATCAACTCAGATATCCCGGTCGTGGTCGATTTCTGGGCCAGCTGGTGCGGCCCCTGCCAGCAGTTTGCTCCGGTATTTCATGAGGTTGCCCATGAACTCGAACCACGGATGCGCTTTGTCAAAGTCGATACCGAGCAACAGAGCACCATTGCCGCCCGTTACGCCATTCGCAGCATCCCCACCCTGATGGTCTTCAAACAGGGCAAACTGGTGAACCAGATAAATGGCTCCTTGCCCAAGAGCATGTTCAAGCAGTGGCTGGAACAGTTCATGGATGTTTGATTTATATTTCGCACATGTTTTATTTATGTGTTCATTTCCTCATTTTTATCAATGAGTATGTGAGTAGAGGCTGATTTTCAACATGTGGATCTGTTTCAAACAAGTGAATGGATGTAATCTCGGCAACACAAAAACAACCATAAATTAACCGAGAGAACATTATGCACACATCAGCTGTACCCTCTGCTCCATCTCGCTGGCTGGACATCAAATCAGGGATCGTCATCCTGGATGTTTTGCTACTTTGTGCCATGCTCGCCTGGCTCCCGTTTGACCCCATGGTCAACAAGGGGCTGGGCATTCTGGTCTTTATCGCCATCCTCTGGCTGACCGAAGCACTGCACGTCACCATCACCGCCCTGCTGGTGCCCCTGCTGGCTACCGTGCTCGGGGTGTTTGACATGAGCAAATCCCTCACCGATTTTGCCAACCCGATCCTGTTCCTCTTTTTTGGCGGTTTCGCCCTCGCGGCAGCCCTCTCAAAACAGGGACTGGATACCCTGATGGCAGGCAAGGTGATGCACCTCGCCAATGGCCATCTGGGTTGGGGCGTCATCCTGCTCTTTACCATCACAGCCGCCATGTCGATGTGGATCAGCAACACCGCTACCACCGCCATGATGCTGCCACTGGCGATCGGTATGCTGGCACGCCTCGATAGCAAAAAAGAGCGCGCCACCTTCGTCTTCGTATTGCTGGGGATCGCCTACAGCGCCAGTATCGGCGGCATCGGTACCCTGGTGGGTAGCCCACCCAACGCCATCGCAGCCGCCCAGATGGGGATTGGCTTCACTGACTGGATGAAATTCGGTGTTCCAGTAGTGCTGATCCTGATGCCCTGCGGCATTGCCCTGCTCTATCTGGTAACCCGCCCGCGTCTCAGCCACCGCGTCGAGATCCAGGATGTCACCATCAACTGGACCCGCGAGCGTAAAGTGACGCTGGCAATCTTCCTGACCACCGTTGTGCTCTGGATCGGCTCACAACCCATCTCCAACGCCTTTGGCGGTATTCCGCAACTCGACACCCTGATTGCCATGGGCGCCATCGTAGCCATCGTGGTCAGCCGTGTCGCCAGCTGGGATGACGTCAACCAGAACACCGACTGGGGCGTACTGATGCTGTTTGGCGGCGGTCTGACCCTGAGCGCCATTCTCAAAGCCACCGGTACCAGTGCCTTCCTGGCCAGCCATCTGTCGGCCGTGCTCTCCAACGCCAACATTTTTGTCGTGTTGCTTATGCTGGCCGCCTTCGTGGTGTTCCTGACCGAGCTGGTCTCCAACACCGCCACCGCCGCGCTGTTGGTTCCCCTGTTTGCCGGTGTCGCCGAGGCGCTGGGTGTATCACCTGTGGTGATGTCGGTGTTGATCGCTATCGGTGCCTCCTGTGCCTTTATGCTGCCAGTCGCAACGCCGCCCAATGCCATCGTCTTTGCCAGTGGCCATATCCGCCAGAGGGAGATGATGAAAGCCGGTATGGCTCTGAACGTGGTCTTTACCGTGTTGCTCGCCCTGCTGGCCTACTTCGTTGGCGATATCCTCTGATCCAGCTCCCCCCCAATAAATAAGGCTCTGTCCCAATTACGTGTTGAAAGGCTAATCTTGAAGTAGGCCATCACCTTGATGGTCTACCATCATGGATACCCCAGCCTTTCAACACCTTTTGTCCCTTTTTCCCCAGTTAACCCTGCGCCAGCGCCGTGTTGCTCAGCAGGAGCTC
>NZ_JBFODN010000079.1:0-4210 GCF_040908345.1 Aeromonas sp. R3-1 | reverse complement strand
TGAATGCGTAGCATGGTTTCCAGCGGATAAGGTCGCCGGCCATTACCAGCCTTGGGGTAAAACGGCTCGATGACTTCCACCATGTTTTGCCATGGCAGAATCTGCTCCATGCGGGACAAGAAAATCTCTTTTCTGGTCTGACGGCGCTTACTGCTGAATTCACTGTCGGCGAAGGTAAGTTGATGACTCATGATGAACCCTGTTCCATGGCTCCAGATGACAAACATGATCTCATATCAGGGACTTGTTCGCACCTTCCCTAGCTAAAGAGGTTTTAGCAACTGACAGGCAGTTGCTACTGCCTATTGGAACTATAAATCCAATACATCAAAATATATCCTTTGATGAGATGGCATGTGAGGTTTATGAGGGTAGAGTAATCCCTGATGTAATTGGGTTCATCGAGGGAGAGAAGGTTCTCATCGAAGTTGCAGTTACGCACTTTTGTGATCGAGGGAAAATTAAAGAATTAAAAAGGATTAATGCAACCTGCGTTGAACTTGACCTTAGTGGATTTCGTGTGAAAGGAGAGATAATCTCAAAAGAAGAGATAAGAGATTATCTAAAAAAATGCCCAAAAAAATGGGTGTCTGTGGCCCCTGTTGGCAGCTTCTCCGAAATTATGTATACGCACAATAGACAGCAGTTACTATCTTTACAGAATCAGTATTCATCTTTGAGTGCAAAGCATCATGCAGAGGTTAAAAGGCTTAATGCAGAATACAACGCGATAAAAAATACGAGTCAATCTGAGCTAAGTGATATGCAGCGAGTAATTCAACAGTCTCGGCATGCAGAAGGCAAGGCTAACGCAATTTTAAAAAGATGGGAGAGAGTATTAAAAGAAAAAGAGTCGTCCATTTTAGAGGCGCAGGAAAAGATAATCCTATTGGAAGACCAATACAGAATCTTTGAAATGGAATTGAAAGACCGTCTCTATCATATACAAGATGAAATTGATAAAAAGCAAGCTTTACTAAGCGACCTTCTTAATTTAGATGAACTTAAGGCTGAGTTTTATTTACAGGTTGATGATATAAATAGAACAATTAAAGCCAAAGAGGCTCAACTTGATGCTGGTGAAGCCGAAATATGCAGGCGTTCATCTTCCTTAGATCTAATACAGAAAAATCTAAATGATAGCCTCATCTCATTACAAGAACGAGAAGATGCTCTAACAGAAAGATCTAAAGACTTGGCAAACATCGTGGATATTAAATCAAGAGAGTAGGCTAAAGTAATGTTTGAGCAGTTGTTGAAAGAAAAATCAAATGAGATAAAAGCACTAGAGGAAAAAGAAAGGAAAGCAAAAAAAGATATTGATGATTTAAGGCGAAAATATAGTTCATATATCAAAATTCCATGATTTTCAAATACTGATTGTGTAGGTGTGGTTCTCACCTGAAAACCATTTTTTATCTAACCATTGACTGACAGCACTTGATCTCAAGAGCACGCCACATAGCGTACAAGCTCTATGGGCTCTATGGGCTCTATGGGCTCTATGGGACAGCAACAATCAAGCCTCATGCTGCCGTGTATGGCGACAAGCGGGAGAGTTCGGCGTATCAACGTTCAGCACCATCCTTGACGATACAGAAAACCAGAAATTTCTGCGTTATTAGTAGGTTTACAAAAGCGCATACGTATGTCAATATTTTCTTGTGAAGATGTTAGTGTTGCTGACTAATCGCCGCACTATGGTTTATATCAATATAATAGAGAGGTGAAATTGCCATGAAAAGGATTCTTCTAATACTCATCTCTTTTATTATATCTGTCGATGTAACTGCAAAAGAGACCATACATTGGGCTCAGTATGACATTCCTCCACTTTATATAAAAGATGGCAGCTATTCAGGTAGAGGTGTGGTTGATGTTACTGACGCAATGATAAGAGCTGAATTACCTCAGTATAACCATGTAATAATATGGTCGAATATTGCCAGAATTCAACGGATGATGCAGCAAGGGAAAAAAGTTGTCTGTGGCAACATGCTAAAAACGCCTGAAAGAGAGAAGTATCAAACATTTTCTACTTTTCATAAAACACTATCAACTGCACCACATGTAATCATACCATCCAGTGAGCTTAACACTTATAAGCAGTATATAATTGATGGAGACGGTGTTGATTTGCTTCGGTTGATTCAATCGAAGGATAAACTTGGCTATTTCATAGCGTCTCGTTCTTATGGAAGTAAATTTGACCTCGCAATTAAAGATAAAACAAATAAGAGAGTTAACTACTCTCTCAATGCTCCGATGGGTAATGTCCTGGATATGCTATTAAAAGATGTAAATGTTTTTACCGTTGCATACCCAGAGGAAATTATCTATTACACAGAAAGTAAGTTTGGGTATGGCTCATCAACAGTATCTGATTTAAATAAAAAGGCTTATCTAGGGAAGTTCAAAGTTCTTCCGATAGCTGGACAGCCAAAAGAAATATCAACTTATGTTGCTGCACCGAAAACTGAGTGGGGTTATAGAGTTATATCTGATATCAATGAAGCGCTATCAAAACTAAAATCAAATCCAGCATATATTAACGAGAACTATATGTGGCGTAACTTACCTAACCATGATATGCGTTAGGTATATAGTGATTCTATCCATTGAATACATATACCCTAACGCTATCTAAGTTCATATACCAACTATCGCAACCTAACCTAGATACACCTTGTTACATCAATGTTGCTTATTTATTTCTTATGCTTTTGTGAGATAAAATATCAACTCTAATGTGAAAGACTCGGCAGAATATCCAATAGGTAGCGGCGTTGTTCTAATGGTGTGTTGCTTGTCCAAAAATCGAAAATCACATGAGCTAGCAATGGCATTAAGAGAAGTAAAACACACAACATTGCAAGCAGTTTCTTTGCTGAAACCTTTTGATTCACAGTACCAAAATGAATCGCACTAGCTTGTTTTGGGCATGCAGAGATACAAGTTAAACAGTTTGTACACTCAATATTTCTGACAGATATAAGTTCATGAACCTGTATCCTTGATGGACATGCTCTACTGCATTTATCACAATCGTATCCCTTGCTTCGTAAACAGCTGCTGGAAGACCTGCGAATACGCAATGGTGTCAGAAGCCCCAGCAAGGAAAGCCATCCACCATAAGGGCATAGGTATCTACAGAAGCCTTGCTTGAAAAACATCGTGATACTTAATACCCAAACAACAAAAATACCTGATATAAAGTTCAAGTTGAAAAAGAAGGCTCCCATTTTCATGTCAGCAGCTTGGTGATACTGGCTCATCAAGTACCCTGGCAGTGCAACATTTGGAACAGCAAGAATAACTATGAACATCAGAAATGATAGAACTAGAAATTTCTGAGATTTGAGCAGTAGGTCTAACCATTTTGGCGGAGCCCACTCACCTGGTAGCAGAAAATTTCGAAAATGATGCAGCCATTCACCGACAACCCCAAGAGGGCAAAACCATGAGCAGAAGGCACGACCTAAAATGAGTCCAGATAAGGAAATAACCAAGACTGTGATTGTTGCAGCTGGATGGTGGTAATCAGTAATGCCCAAACTCAACAACGCCCGCAAGCCAAGACCGCCCGCTATAGGTAGAAAGCCATCTACGATATCAGGTCTAGACAGCCAAGGTAGGTCACCCTGGTGGAGTTGAAAAATATAAACACCATACTGTATTGTTACAAATCCCCACGATGTAACTAAGAAATATCTAACTAAACTACGAAGTTGTTGATCTCTTGAATCATAAAATGCGGATATTAATTTATATCTATAAAGCATGACAATAGTGACAGCAAGCACGATTAAACTACTTAGTGGTGGCTTGGCTGCTACCGTCAACCATACAGCGGCGGTTAGCATCAGGAACAGCTGCCAAGACCAACCTGAACGCTCATGCCACTGGAACAACAACAGATACACCAAGCCACTCAGCATGGTTATGGTTTCAATCCCACTCATCTAGCCAACTCCCATCGCAAAAACAGCCAATCATAAACAACATTACAGTTATTCATTTTGATCTGGATGGGCAGTTGGCCTAGTTTGTGGCGATGACAAGATTGTAATTTATTCTCTTGTCTTAATGAGTGGGGTGTCTGAGCTTACGTTTTCAGCCGACATTCCGCACCTGATTTAGGAATAAATTTGTCGGTAGCGCTCACCCAATACCTCCAAAATGATCTGCTGGTCTCCTGTTAGCTCCGTTA
>NZ_JBFODN010000078.1:0-1186 GCF_040908345.1 Aeromonas sp. R3-1 | reverse complement strand
ATCGGGATGGCCGACTACCTCCCGATCGAGGTTGGCGAGCATGAAGGGGTGCTCGGGGTGTTGCAGTACCGCATTAACCCGGCGCACCTTGTAGCCGGTGCGTTTGGCGTAGACCTGCGCCAAGACCGGCTCTAGCTCAATGCCCCACAGCACCGCTTCCTTATGGGAGATATCCTCCGGTTCCTTGCGGCCAGTCTTCTCCAACCACAGGCTGAGCGGGCATTTGTAGGGGGATAGCCCCACTGCCACGGCGGCATCGGAGGAGCCAATGCCAAGCTTGCGGATAGCGAGCCATTGCTCGCGGGTTAACTGGGTAGTAGAGGCCAGCCGCAGGGCTTGGCCATATTTGGCTTTTGCTTTCATGACGAGTCCTTGTTGACGGCATAAATGGCGACGCCCGGATTGGCTTGTGCCAGTCCGGGTGAGGTCGTTATGCGGTTTGAATGGAGAAGCGGAATTACTGCAGTAGAGTGAGTGCCTGATTCAAGGCTTGGGATTTGAGTTGGGCACCCTGACCGAACCAAGCGGAATCAAGCCGGTGATCTTGGCTGCGGGCACGGCGGTGGTGATCCACGTATTCCGTTACCGCATTGACCAGCCCCCAGGCGGTATTGCGGGAACTGGCAAGCTCTGAGCCCATGCCTGCGCCCATATACAGCTCATGCAGCCGTTGTACCGGCTTGGTGAGGATGATGTTCTCCTCATCGAGCGGTTGCGCCAGCAAGTCGCTGAAAAAGCGCAGCGCCTCTTCGGGGGCGACGGGCCGTTGTGCCAATTCCTTAGTCTGGACTTTGAACTCATCCCAATGGGAGAGCCCCAGTCCGAGCGACTCTTTGACGGTCGCCGCATCGAACTGAGTGGAGTGGGGTACCTTGATGGCGCCGGTAGCGCCACGCAGTGCCATCTGCAGGGTGTTATTGCAGACCACCCGCAGCGAGGTGAACTGCGCCGTGGTGCAGAGCGTGCCGTCGCAGCTGGTTGCCAGCAGCAGATAGGATTTTACCAAGTCATTACCTTTGAGTTTTAGATCCTGGCCGGTCTTAGCCAGTGCCCACAGTTTGCGGCCACCTTTGAGCGAGCCTGCGGTTTCTAGCTCAAAGCCACCGGCTTCCACTAGGTCTTGATAGAAGTGCAGCACCTCGTGAGGCTGTACCACGTTGTAGCGGCTTGAGACCACCGACAGAGG
>NZ_JBFODN010000077.1:0-17888 GCF_040908345.1 Aeromonas sp. R3-1 | reverse complement strand
GATGCTGGAGCGTTACGGAAAAGGCGTAAATATCAAAACATGTTTGCATGAGGCGCTGGGGCGCCCCATGCAACACGTAATTGGGACATAGCCTTGGCAATCGTCTCGTCGCTGACGGGGGGCAGGGCCTTGAGGATGGCATCCCAGCCGCCTTCCGAGGCAAATCCATTGAGCTTGCCGGATGGGGTGAGGCCAAAAGTGCCTTTCAGCGGAGCATAACGACCGTCAAGGGTGTCGGCATTAATGCCAGCCTTGCGCAGCATGGCCTGATTGGCCCAACCGGTGTGGGCATCCGAACCGGCAAGCACCACCGGGATCTGCCGGTATTGCGGGCCATTGAACACCTGATCGAGCAGGGGAAGCTGATGCCAGTAGTCGAGGGAGACATTGCTGTATAGCTCTACATCGCCCAGTGTCAGGCGGGGGTCATCCTTGCTGCGGGTCAGAAATTGCTGCACCTGCTCAACCTCACTCATGGCATCGGGAAAGTTAACCGTCATCCCCTGAAAACCGGCAAATGCCGCATGAACATGGCTGTCGATGAGCCCCGGCATCAGGTACTTTCCTTTCAGATCAAGACGCTTGGCATGGCTGCCGAGGCGGGCACTGACCTCCTGATAGCTGCCGACTGCCACTATCTTTTTACCTTCAATGCCGACCGCTTCCGGGTGAGGGTTCGCCGGATCACCACTGTAGATGGTGCCGCCAAAGATCAGCGTCTGGCTCTGTGACTGGGCATTGGCGGCAGCGGGCAGCGTCACCAGCAGGCTGGCGAGAAACAGCGTTTTGATATTCATGGGCATGACTCCGTCGCTTCGGTGCCTGAAGGCACCGAAGTGGGTAAATGGAAATGAGGTATCGGCTTATCGGTTGATCAGCGGGATACAGATATCAAACACGTAATGCTCCCGGTCGGGGTCCGTGCCTGCGTGGTATTGCTCGTAACACGGGCGATCTTCGCAGTTCAGCCCTTGGCCCACTATCCAGCGAAACGCCGTCTCCCAGCTGGCAACCAGTTGATCGCCGCGAGCGATAAACAGACAAACCGCATAGGGGCCCGCGGCGATGGTCTGGGTGGTTAACTGGCGCCCAGCGGGGATCTCTGGCCCCAGCTCGATGCAGACGTCAGTACGGCAACGGGTCTCATCGGTGATATCGGGGATATCCCAATAGAGACTCAGGGTACCCGCTGGTGTCATCGCCTCGTCTGAGGCGAACAGCGCGAGCAAATCCCGATGAGCTTGCTCGCAGGTCTCTTTGCCATAGGGGCCCAGGCGGCGCATGTACGCCACGCGCCGGGCGGGCATCTGCCTGACGCTAGCCCCCTGCAACAGACCCGGGTGTTCGGTGACCGGGTGCATGACCAGGCCATCATAGGTGTCAAAGGGAAGGGGATCGTTTCCAATCTTGCTTTTCCAGTTTCCCCCCTGCTGCTGGCGGTATTCCGAGGGGCTCATGGCGAAGTGCAGGCGAAAGGCTTTGGCTAAATTCTGGGAGCTGGAGAACCCGGCGGCCAGTGCGAGGGTGGTGATGTCGCTCTGGGGGGAGGCTAACAAGCGACGAGCAGCGCGTTCCATACGCAGGCGCCGGGTAAATCCAGCAATGGTTTCGCCGACCATCGTCTTGAAAATACGGTGGAAGTGGAAGGTGGAGATGGCTGCCGCTGCTGCGACCTCATCCAGGCCCGGATTGTCATCCAGATGGTGGCTGATGTAGTCCATCGCCTTGAACACGGGTTTGCGATAATCCAGAGCGGACTCCTTTCCAGCCAGCAAAAGTGGGCGTCAGAGTCGGATTTAATCAGAGCCATCTGCCGTTGTCGAACCCGTCCGGCCTGGTCTGGCCACTCATCTTCATCGCGTTTTTAACGCATTGGCACTCTAATTGCTTGTTGCATGCCAGCGTCAATGATTTGTCTGGGGATGGAAAATGGAAATTAGTGCAAGCAGCCTGATGCAAGAGATGCAGGCGCTCAAGATCGAAGCAGGCGCAACGCCGCTGGCACAACCCGGTCGTCAGGTAACCTCCGACTTTGGTCAGCTGCTGCAACAGGCCCTTGGCAACGTCAACGAACTGCAAGGGGCCGCCAATGACCTGCGCACCCGTTTCGATATGGGCGACAAGTCGGTGGATCTGGCCGAGGTGATGATCGCGGGCCAAAAATCCTCCATCGCCTTTGAAGCCACGGTACAGGTGCGCAACAAGATGGTCGATGCCTACAAGACCATCATGAACATGCCGGTATAAGCGACGCCAATAAACCATGACGACTGAACATCATGAACATGTCAGCAATAAGGACATAAATCGTGGCTACTGACCAAAACGGCGATCTGCTGATAAACGATGAGGGCACCGCCGCCCTCGATGAAAATGAGCAGAAGAGTTCGGCGCTGGGCTTCCTGTCCAACACCGATGTGCTGCGGCAAATCACCCTGATCCTGGGGCTTGCCATCTGTCTGGCCATTGCGGTGTTTATCCTGCTGTGGGGCAAGGAGCCGGACATGCGTCCCCTCGGCACCTACACCACCCAGGAGCTGGTGAAGACTCTCGATTTCCTCGATCAGCAGAAGATCCCCTACGAGGTAGATGGCAAGAGCGTGCTGGTCAACGCCGAAAGCTACCCCACTATCCAGCTGGCCCTGACCCGTGCCGGTCTTGCCAATGCCACCGATAGCAGCATCGGTGGTGAAGATATCCTGCTCAAAGATTCCAGTTTCGGCGTCAGCCAGCGAATGGAGAGCGAACGTCTGAAGCTGAGCCGCGAGCGCCAGCTGGCGAGCGCCATCGAGCAGTTCCAGAATGTGGCCAAGGCCCAGGTGCTGCTGGCCATTCCGAAAGACAACGTGTTTGCCCGCAACGAACGCAAACCCAGTGCCACCGTGGTGCTCAACCTGAAAGGGGCGGCGCTGGGGCAGGGGGAGGTGGACTCCATCGTCGATATGGTTGCCTCCGCCGTACATGGCCTTGAGCCGACCCGCGTCACCGTCACCGACCAGAATGGCCGCCTGCTCAACTCCGGCTCGCAAGACCCGATCTCGGCCCAGACTCGCAAAGAATTTGCCATGCAGCAGAAGCAGGAGCTGGAGTACAAACAAAAAATTGACGCCATCCTGATCCCGGTGCTGGGGGCCGACAACTATACGGCGGAAGTGGATCTCTCCCTCGACTTCTCCCAGCAGGAGCAGACCCGCAAGACTTACAACCCTGACTTGCCTGCAGTGCGCTCCGAGATGACCATGGAAGAGAACAGCGCCAGCGGCAGCAACGGTGGTGTGCCTGGTGCACTCTCCAACCAGCCCCCTGCCGCCTCCAATATTCCCGAGGAGGCGACCGGTGGTGATGGTGCCAGCGCTGCTGCTTCGGGCCGTTCCCGCAAAGAGGCGACTCGCAACTTCGAACTGGATACCACCGTCAGCCATACCCGTCGCCAGATGGGAGGCATTCGCCGCATGACTGTTTCGGTTGCCGTGGATTACAAAGCGGTACCCGGTGCCGACGGGGCAGTGACCCGTGAGGCGCGCACCCAGGCAGAACTCGATACATTGCGCCGTTTGTTGAGCGGTGGCCTTGGCTTTGATGTGACTCGGGGTGATACCCTTGAGGTGGTCGCGATTCCGTTCAATCGCCCAGAGCTGGATACTGTGGCCGAAGTGCCGCTCTACGATCAGCCCTGGTTCTGGCGTGCGGTGCGGATTGCCGCCTCGGTACTGGTGATCATCGTCTTGATCGTCACCGTGGTTCGCCCCATGCTCAAGCGACTGCTCTACCCGGATGCCAAACCGGAAGGGGAAGTGGATTTCGACAACCACACCGTACTGGGTGGCGACGACGAGTTGAGTCTGCTGTCAGCACAAGTCGAGAACGATCAGGTATTTGGTGTCCGCGATGGCCAGCTGAAACTGCCGGATCTGCACCGTGACGAAGACTTGCTCAAGGCGGTACGTGCGCTGGTGGCGAACGAGCCGGATCTGGCCGCTCAGGTCATTAAAGAATGGGTAACGAACAAAGATGCCTGAAGAAAAGAAGAGTCAAGTCACCGGCAATGACATCACCGACAGTCAGCGCCAGATCCTCGACCAGATGTCGGGAATGGAGATGGCTGCGGTGCTGATGCTGAGCCTCAATGAAGAGGATGCCGCCCAGATCTTCCGTCATCTCGAGCCCAAGCAGGTGCAGCGGCTCGGTATGTCGATGGCCTCCATGTCCGACTTCAGTCACGATCGGGTGGCGGCGGTGCACCGTCAATTCATCGACGATATCCAGAAGTACACCAACATCGGTATCGGCAGCGAAGACTTCGTGCGCAAGGCGTTGGTGGCGGCTCTTGGCGAGGACAAGGCGAGCAACCTGGTGGACCAGATCATTCTCGGTTCCGGCGCCCGCGGCCTCGATTCGCTCAAGTGGATGGATGCCCGTCAGGTGGCCAGCATCATCCAGAACGAACACCCGCAGATTCAGACTATCGTGCTCTCCTATTTGGAGCCGGAGCAATCCGCCGAGATCCTGAGCCAGTTCCCGGAGCAGGTGCGCCTCGATCTGGTGATGCGTATCGCCAACCTCGAAGAGGTACAACCGGCGGCACTGCAAGAGTTGAACGACATCATGGAGAAACAGTTCGCCGGTGCGGCCGGTGCCCAGGCAGCCAAGATGGGCGGCCTGAAGGCTGCCGCCAACATCATGAACTATCTGGATACCAATATCGAAGGCCAGTTGATGGACTCCATCCGCGAGTCGGACGAAGAGATGAGCCAGCAGATCCAGGATTTGATGTTCGTGTTCGAGAACCTCATCGATGTGGACGATCGCGGCATCCAGACCATGCTGCGGGAAGTGCCGGGGGATCTGCTGCAACGCGCCCTCAAGGGCTCCGACGATCAGATGCGCGAGAAGATCTTCAAGAACATGTCCAAACGTGCGGCCGAAATGCTGGCGGACGATCTGGAGGCCATGGGGCCGATCCGGGTCTCCGAAGTGGAGGCGGCCCAGAAAGAGATCCTCTCCATCGCCCGTCGTCTGGCGGATGCCGGCGAAATCATGCTGGGTGCCGGTGGCGGCGAGGAGTTCCTCTAAGCCATGGCCCATAAACCGAATTGCGATGCCAAGCCCGCATCAGGCAGTGGTGAGGAGCCGCGCAAAGCATGAACAACAAACTGCGTGGGTATGTGCGCCCCGAGGGCGATGATGCCCGGGTTGAGACCTGGGGCTGGCCCGAGATGGAAGTCGAGGTAGAGGCGGGAGCGCCTACCAATGCTCTTGGCCTGGCCCCTGACTGGTATCAGCAGGAAGAGGAGGTGGTGGAGCCGGAGCCCGAACAGGAGCCGGCCCCCAGCATCACCGCCGAAGAGCTTGAAGCGATCCGTCAGGCCGCTTGGGAAGAGGGGATGGCCGAGGGGCGCGAGTCCGGTTATGCCAAGGGGATGGAAGAGGGCAAGCTGGAAGGATTGCAACAGGGTCATTCCGCTGGTCTCGAACAGGGGCGCGAGGAGGGGCTGGCCATGGGCCGCGAGCTGGTGGAGCAGGAGATTGCCCACTGGCAGGGGCTCGCCGCCCGCCTTGCCAATCCGCTTAACGAGCTGGATCAGGCGGTGGAGCAGCAGTTGGTCTCGCTGGTGATGCAACTGGCCCGCGCGCTCATTCGTCACGAAGCGGAGACCTCCCCCCGCATTCTGCTGGAAGCGCTTAAAGAGGGGCTGGCCTTGCTGCCCGCCGCCGAACAGGGGGTGACTCTGATGTTGCATCCCGACGATATCGCGCGAATCGAGCAGGCATTTGGCGCCGAAGAGTGCGCCAAGCGCCACTGGCGATTGCAGAGCGATCCCACCCTCTCCCCCGGCGATCTGCAACTGGCTACCGAGCTCTCCAGCATCGATTTGACCCTCTCCGGGCGCATCGATCAGTTGCTGCGCAACTTCTTGCGGGACAATGCGTCGCAGAAACCGGCTTCGCCGGACTCACGCCCATAACCGATGCCGGACGTTGCTGTCCGGCTGCACTTTTTAGCTCTCAGGAGGCCAGATGAGTGGCTCGCTACTGAACCGGTTGCAAGGGTACAAGGTGCGCGATAGCGCCCCCAAACCACCGGTTGCCGGCAAATTGACCCGGGTGGTGGGGCTGACCCTCGAAGCCATCGGTTGCCGCGCCGCCATCGGTGCGCTCTGCCGCATCGATACCCTTGATGGGACGCTGGAGGCTGAAGTGGTCGGCTTCTCTGGCGATCGCCTCTATCTGATGCCGAGCGAGCAGCTCAAGGGGGTCATTCCCGGTGCCCGGGTGGTGCCCATCACCGAAGAGCATGGTATTCCGGTCGGCATGAATCTTCTCGGTCGGGTGATCGACGGTATCGGTCAGCCGCTGGATGGTCTCGGTCCCATTCTCTCCTCCCAGACGGTGCAGTTTGCCCAGCACCGCATCAACCCGCTCTCTCGCCGCCCGATACATCAGCCGATGGACGTGGGGGTACGCGCCATCAACGCAGTGCTGACGGTGGGGCAGGGCCAGCGGATGGGGCTGTTTGCCGGTTCCGGTGTCGGTAAATCGGTGTTGCTTGGCATGATGACCCGCGGCTCGGTGGCGGATGTGGTGGTGGTCGGCCTCATCGGTGAACGGGGCCGGGAAGTGAAAGAGTTTATTGAAGACATTCTGGGGGAGGAGGGGCGTGCCCGCTCCGTGGTGGTAGCGGCTCCCGCCGATGCCTCGCCGCTGATGCGGCTAAAGGGGTGTGAAACGGCGCTGGCCATTGCCGAGTATTTTCGCGATCAGGGGCTCAACGTGTTGCTCTTGATGGACTCCCTCACCCGTTACGCTCAGGCCCAGCGTGAGATCGCGCTGGCGGTGGGCGAGCCGCCGGCGACCAAGGGTTATCCGCCCTCGGTGTTTGCCAAATTACCGGCGCTGGTGGAGCGGGCGGGCAACGGCAGTGACGGCCAGGGCTCCATCACGGCATTCTTCACCGTACTGACCGAGGGGGATGACCTGCAAGATCCCATTGCCGATGCTGCGCGGGCGATCCTCGATGGCCACATAGTGCTGTCGCGCGAGCTGGCTGATGCTGGCCACTATCCGGCCATCGATATCGAGAAGTCCATCAGCCGGGTTATGCCTATGGTCACCTCGCCGGAACATATGGATCTGGCGCGCACCCTCAAGCAGTTCTACTCCCTCTATCAGCAGAACCGAGATCTCATCACCATCGGCGCCTACAGTCAGGGTTCCGATCCGCGCATTGACCGCGCCATCATTCAAAAACCCTATCTGGATCAGTTCTTGCAGCAGGGGATGCGCGAGGTCATTCACTACGATGATGGCCTGCAAGCCTTGCAGATGGTGGCGATGCCATTGATGCGCTGATGATGGTCGGTAACAGAGAGGTCGACGATGAGTAAAGGGTTGGTATTGTTGGCCGATCGGCTGGTGGAAGCGGAGCAGCAGTGTGCGCTGGCACTGGTGAAGGCGCAGCAGGATCTCAAGCTGTTCATGGATCAGCAAAATGCCCTCAACCAGTACCGCCAGATCTATCACCAGCAGTGGACCGATCGCGGCCTGCAGGGGATTTCACCCCAGCAAAACACCCAGTATCACGCCTTTATCAACAAGCTCGAACAGGCAGCGACCCAGCAGTACGAAGGGGTGTTGCAGGTGCGTCAGGCGCTGGAACAGCGCCGTGAAGAGTGGCTGGCGGCCCAGCAGCGGCGCAAGGCGGTGGAGCTGTTGCTGGAGAAGCAGGCGAGCCGCGAGCAGCAGAAAGCCCAGCGTCAGGAGCAGAAGATGCTGGATGAGTACGCCATGTTGCGACGCTTTCATCAATCTGGCCTGTAACTTGCTTTGATCTGGACATTGTCGGCGGCCATCTCTTTGGGGGCCACCAGAATTCAGGGATCCCATCATGATGCAGACACTGTTGACACAAACGCCTTCGGCTGCGGCCAACGGGTTGGACAAAGCGCCTCTGAGCGGTTCCGTCGAGAGCAAAAGTATCGATGGGGGAACCGGCAGCGACAGCAAGGGTGATTTCGCCACCTTGATTGCCAAAGCCCGGAACAGCGAACAGGGCGCTGCCGAGGCCACTCAGGGCGGTAACCATGTCCGATCAGCCAAATCTTTGGCGACCGAAAGCGCCTCTCCCAAAGAGGAGACCAGCAAGGAGCAGGATCCTGACGCCGACAACAAGGTGGAGGAGGTCCCTGCCACCGACTTTCTGCTGCGCCTGCAAGACTCCCTCAAGCTCGATACCTCGCTAGTGACTCCCCAGCTGGCGGTGGCGGCCCAACAGAGCGCCACTGCGGTAGACGGCAATCCGTTGCCGCAAGAGGGTGAGCTGGAGGGGACTGCGCTTGATGAAAGCGAGCAGACTCCTGCCGCTGCCAGGATTGCCCAACAGCTTGCCGGTCAGACCGGGGCGCAGTCGCCGCTGGCGACGACCGCCAATTCGACTTCAGAAACCACCGTATCCTCCTCAGCGGCGCGAGTGGTGGCGCAGGGCGATGCCTCTGCTGCCGTTCTCTCCTCTGAAGGTGAAGATGCCGCCACTCCTGCTGATGGGCAGTCCGGGGAGAAAGCCTCTGCCAAGGGAGAAACCCTCGGAGCAGATGGCAAGCAGACCAAGCCCCTCACGGGGGCAGAGCGAATGGCCCAGCTGGCCAAGGTGCTGCCGGTCGATGAGTCGGCAAGCACCGCCAAATCCGCTGAGTCACTCGCTGCAAAAGAGGCTGGCGACAGCAAATCCGACTCCACCGCGAGCAATGCTGTGACTAACAAGGGGCAGGCGACGCAAGCCGCGACTCAGGGGGCTGCGCTCAAGACCTTCAATGAGGGGCTCAAGCAGCCTGAGGCTGGCACAGCTACAGCTACAGCTACAGCTACAGCTACAGCCACGGCTGAGGGCAGTGGTGCAGCTGGCAAGGGGGCAGAAAAGAGTACTGCCGAGGGAAGCCAGCAGCCAGCCACCGCCGCCAATCAAGGTTCGGCGCACGTGACGACGGCGCACAGTGCCGCAGAAAGTGCCGCAGCCCAGAGCAGCGTAACGACAAATGCGAAGGCTCAGAGCGATAGCGCTGCCGCCCCCGTGATGGTGGCGCCGCAGCAGGTGTTGGCACAGGCTGAATCTCAGGGGCCGCAAGCACCGCTGTCGACCATTTCAGCCGGCATCAAGCAGATGGAAGTGACCGGCACCGACGAGGTACGCAAAGCGGTTTCGCTTGAGGTAAAACCGAAGGCCGGTGAGGCGGAGAAGAGCCTGGTTGCGACGACATCTAGCAGTGAGAGCAGCCCGAGCCAGACCGTTCAGCATGGCCATAACAGCCAGACTCAGCCACAGGTAGCCGATAGCCGGGCGCCCGCCGCTGAGACGACGCTGCGCCGTGAGCCGCAGAATTTACCCCATTTGAAACTGGCCAGTCAGGAAGCACCCGCCGAATTGCACCAGAAGGTCAATGTGATGCTGGCCGAAAAACTGCAACAGGCGGAAATTCAGCTCGACCCCCTCGGCCTTGGCAAGATGAAGATCCAGATTCAGATGGGGGCCGACAGCCAGGCCAACGTCCATTTTGTGGTACAACATGGACAGACCCGCGAGATGCTGGAGCAGGCGATGCCCCGGCTGCGTGACATGCTGGCAGGGCAGGGGATCCAGCTTGGTCAGACGCAGGTGCAGCAGCAGTCGCAACAACAGCAGCAACAGCAGCAACAGGGCCAGCCCACCTTTAACGGGCAGGGTCAGCAGGGTCAGAGTAGTGGTCAGCCGCGGTCCGGTAACGGGCTGGTTGAAGGGGAACTCACCACTTCCAACCCCAGTTTGCTGGTGGAATCGACAAACGGTTCCGGAATTGATTTCTATGCTTGATGCAATCCCGAGTAAGTTTATGATATCGAACAAGTTTGAGACTAGGGTGGACAAGGGATGGCTGACGATAACGAGTTGACGCTAAAAGACCCGGCTGCGGGCAAGAAAAAGAAGCTGATCATTATCATTGCCCTGGCGGTTATTTTGCTGGGCGGTGGTGGTGTTGGCGCCTTCCTGATGCTCTCCGGCTCCGATAAACCTCCCGCTGAAGCGGCGGAAGGTGCCGAGGCTGCACCCAAGGAGGAAGCGCCTAAACCTTCCCTCTATGTCGGTATGCCGCGCCCCTTTGTCTTCAACGTCGCAGGTGCCCAGCGAGACCGACTGGTGCAGATCAAGATCCAGCTGATGGTGCGCGGTACCGCCGACGAGACGCTGGCCAAACAGAATATCCCCCTGATTGAAGGCACCTTGTTGCGGGTATTCAGTGCAGCCAGTGCCGAACAGCTGATGACCTTCGAAGGCAAGGAGAAGCTGCGCAAGGATTCACTGGAAGAGTGCCGTCGGGTGCTCAAGGACCTGGTCTCTTCCCCCGTTATCGAACAAGTGCTGTTTACCGGCTTTGTAATGCAGTAGGTGAAGCGTGAGCGATCTGTTAAGTCAGGACGAAATTGATGCCCTCTTGCACGGTGTCGATGATGTCGAAGAGGAAGAGATAGGCGGCGCTGGAGACCCCGGCGTAGCCCAGTTTGACTTCTCCTCCCAAGACCGCATCGTCCGTGGTCGCATGCCGACGCTGGAGCTGGTGAATGAACGTTTCGCCCGCCATATGCGGATCAGCCTGTTCAACATGATGCGTCGTACCGCCGAGGTCTCGATCAACGGCGTGCAGATGCTCAAGTTTGGCGAGTATGTTCATACCCTGTTTGTGCCGACCAGTCTCAACATGGTGCGCTTCCGCCCGCTCAAGGGGACGGCGCTCATCACCATGGAGGCTCGACTGGTCTTCATTCTGGTGGAGAACTTCTTCGGTGGCGATGGCCGTTATCACGCCAAGATTGAAGGGCGCGAGTTCACGCCGACTGAACGGCGCATTATCCAGATGCTGCTCAAACTGGTGTTTGAGGATTACAAGGATGCCTGGGCGCCGGTGATGGATGTGGGGTTCGAGTATCTCGACTCCGAAGTGAACCCGGCAATGGCCAACATCGTCAGCCCGACCGAGGTGATCGTGGTCAGCTCGTTCCACATCGAGCTCGATGGTGGCGGCGGCGACTTCCACGTGGCGATGCCTTATTCCATGCTGGAACCGATCCGCGAGCTGCTGGATGCCGGTGTGCAGAGTGACAAGGGGGATACCGACGTACGTTGGAGCAAGGCGCTGCGTGACGAGATCATGGACGTCAAGGTGGAGCTGCGGGCCAAGCTGCTGGAGACCGAACTCACCCTGCGTGAACTGATGGAGCTGCGACCTGGCGATATCATTCCGGTCGATATGCCGGAAAATCTGCTGGTTTTTGTCGAGGACTTGCCCACTTTCCACGCCAAGATGGGCCGCACCAAGGATAATGTGGCGCTCAAGATCACCGACAAGCTCAAACGTCCGGAAGGGGTCAAGACGGAGATGCATCTGGTGACCCGGGGCGGGGTACGAATTGATGGCGAGGCCGAGCTGGAAGAGCTCGAGCGCAGTATCGAAGATCAACAGCGATAATTGACGGTTTATTACGGTAAACGGTCACGAAGTAGCATAAGGAAACAAGATGAGCGGAACTGAGGAAGAGGATCTGATGGCTGATGCCTGGGCTGCGGCTCTGGAGGAGCAGGTGACGGCGGAAGCCAAGCCAGCCCCGCTGGAAGAGTTGAAAGATGATGCCCCTATCAGTGCCGAGGAGCGTCGCAAGCTCGACACCATTCTCGATATTCCGGTCACTATCGCCATGGAGGTGGGCCGCAGCCAGATCAGCATCCGCAACCTGTTGCAGCTGAACCAGGGCTCGGTGGTGGAGCTGGATCGTGTTGCAGGCGAGCCGCTGGATGTATTGGTCAACGGTACCCTGATCGCTCACGGCGAGGTGGTGGTGGTGAACGACAAGTTCGGTATCCGCCTGACCGACGTCATCAGCCAGATTGAACGGATCAAGAAGCTTAAATGATGCGCCTCCTGTTGTTATTGATGCCTGTTCCGGCCTTTGCCGAGACAGCGGCATCTGCCAACGTGCCTAGTCTGAGCTCCTGGTTGCTCTCCAGTCTGATGGTGATTGGTCTCATTCTGGTGCTGGGCTTTCTGCTCAAGAAGAGCAAGCTGGCAACCGCCATGGGGGGCGGCCAGATGCGGGTCATCGCCTCGTTGCCGGTGGGTTACAAAGAGAAGCTGCTGGTGGTCAAGGTGGGCGAACAGCAACTGCTGGTCGGCGTAACACCGCAGCAGGTCAACTTTCTCTACCGGCTGGAGGAGCCGCTGGATGAAAACCAGCCGCAGGCGTTTTCCCAGCAGCTTGGCAAATTGATGGGCAAGCATGAAAAAAGCTAACGGCTTATGGCTGAATACGGGGCTGCTGGTCAGCCTGCTGATACCACTGTTTTGCTCCTGGCCTGTGCTGGCACAAGACGCCATGTCGGCGGTGACCGTCAAGACCATGGGGGATGGCTCTCAGGAGTACAGCCTGACCCTGCAAGTGCTGGCGCTGATGACCGCGCTCTCCTTCTTGCCGGCCATGGTGATCATGATGACCTCGTTTACCCGCATCATAGTGGTGCTGGGTATCTTGCGCCAGGCGATAGGTCTGCAACAGAGTCCTTCCAACCAGGTGTTGATCGGCATTGCCCTGTTCATGTCGTTTTTCATCATGTCGCCGGTGCTGGATCGCATCAATGATGAGGCGCTGCAGCCCTATCTGGCCGAAACCATTCAGGCAAAAGAGGCGCTGGAGCGGGCCGAGTTGCCCATCCACCAGTTCATGCTGGCCCAGACCCGGATCAAGGATCTCAACACCTTTATGGAGATCGCCAACGTGCAGGTGGAGAAACCGGCCGATGTGCCGCTACGGGTGCTGATCCCGGCGTTTGTCACCAGCGAGCTGAAAACCGCCTTCCAGATTGGTTTTATGCTGTTCTTGCCATTTCTGGTCATCGATCTGGTGGTCGCCAGTATTCTGATGGCGATGGGGATGATGATGCTCTCGCCGATGATTGTCTCGCTGCCTTTCAAGCTGATGCTGTTTGTGATGGTGGATGGCTGGAACCTCATTCTGGGGTCGCTGGCCAACAGTTTCGGACTGGGTGCCGGTTAGCCGGTCGAGCGCAAGGAGCCCGAACATGAGTCCTGAAACCTTTGTCGACGTCTTTCGTGAGGCGCTCTGGCTGGTGACCATCATGGTGTGCGCCGTGATCCTGCCCAGCCTCGCTATCGGACTGGTGGTAGCCATTTTTCAGGCGGCCACCTCCATCAACGAACAGACCCTGAGCTTTCTGCCTCGTCTTATCGTGACCCTGCTGGCCCTGGGAATTGGTGCTCACTGGGGAATGCAGAGTCTGATGGACTTCTTCACACTGATGGTCAATCAAATCCCCGAGGTGGTGGGATGACCTACACAACCGCTCTGATCATGGAGTGGTTGTCTTCCATCCTCTGGCCGCTGGCGCGGGTGAGCAGTCTGCTGATGGTGATGGCGGTGTTCGGCAGCCGCCTCGCTCCTGCGCGGGTACGGATGGGGCTGGCTTTGGCCATCACCTTTCTGATTGCCCCGCTGCTCCCGAAAATGCCCCCCATTGAACTCTTCTCTGCCGGCAGCTTTCTGGTATTGGGCCAGCAATTGCTGATCGGTATTGCCCTTGGTCTGATGACCCAGTTTCTGATGGAGAGCTTCGTGATGGCCGGTCAGGTCATCGCCATGCAGACCAGTCTGGGTTTTGCCACCCTGGTGGACCCGATGAATGGCCAGTCGGCCCCCGTGGTGGGGCAGTTTTATCTGATGCTGGCGACCCTGGTGTTTCTGGCGCTGGATGGTCATCTGGTGATGCTGCGGCTGGTCATTCTTAGTTTCGAGACACTGCCTGTCTCCGAGCACGGCCTCTCGGTTTCATCCATGAAAACCCTGAGTGCGTTTCTGGGTGTGATGTATCAGGCTGCTTTGGTGATGTCGCTCTCAGCCATCGTCGCCTTGCTCTTAATCAACTTCGCCTTTGGTGTCATGACCCGGGCGGCGCCGCAACTCAACATTTTCAGTATCGGTTTTGCGGTCAGCATGATGTCGGGTCTGCTCATCCTCTGGCTCACTATCGGCGGGTTCCTCGGTCACTTCGACATCATGTGGGAGCGGGTGCAGGAGGTCAGCTGCGAGTTGATCAACACCCAGTGTTTCGGGGGCGCTCATGGCTGATACCGACCAGGAACGTACCGAACAACCCACGGGCAAACGACTGCAACAGGCCCGTGAAAAAGGGCAGATTGCACGTTCAAAAGAGCTGGGGACCGCCAGCGTTTTGCTCTCGGCGGTTTTTGGCCTGCTGATGCTCAAGGGCTCGCTGGCGACTGCCATGATCAAGGTTGTCACCATGGGCTTTACTCTGGATCGGGAGCAGGCTTTCGATCCCAATGCCATGATCGCCATGGTGCCGGCGCTGCTGGGGGAACTGGTTCTTCCGCTGGGACTCTTGTTTGCACTGGTGGCGATTGCCGCTTTTATCGGCAACACCCTGATGGGGGGGATGAACTTCTCCACCGAAGCCATGATGCCCAAGATGAGCAAGCTGAGTCCGCTCAGCGGCATCAAGCGAATGTTCGGGGTGCAGTCGCTGATTGAGCTGGTCAAATCCATCGCCAAGGTGGTGTTCATCACCCTGTTTGCCTGGTGGATGTTATCCAGCCAGTTCAATCACCTGCTCAACCTCTCCATGGAGGGATTTCCCGGCGGCATTATCGATGCGCTGGAGCTGTTTCTCTGGATGTTGATTATCCTCTGCTGCGCCCTGCTTCCCATCGTGGCCATCGACGTGCCGTTCCAGCAGTGGAACCACATGCGTCAGCTCAAGATGACCAAGCAGGAGGTCAAGGATGAGTTCAGGGATAGCGAAGGCAAGCCCGAGGTAAAAGGCAAGATCCGCCAGTTGCAGATGCAGATGGCGATGCGCCGGATGATGGGGGATGTGCCCAAGGCCGATGTGGTGATCACCAACCCGACCCACTACTCGGTAGCGCTCAAGTATGATGCGGGCAAACCCGGTGCCGCGCCCAAGGTTGTGGCCAAGGGCACAGATGAAATTGCAATGAAGATCAGGGAGATCGCCAGAGAGTACGAGATCCCCATCATGCCGTCACCAGCTTTGACCCGGGCTATTTACCACTCAACCGAGCTGGGCCACGAGATCCCGGAAGGGCTGTTTGCGGCGGTTGCCCAGGTGCTCGCCTATGTCTTCCAGCTCAAGAAATTCCGCCGTGGTCAGGGGCGCCGTCCCCAGCCACTGGCTAAAGATCTGCCCATTCCGACCGAATATCGAAAATGACAAAGTTCTGACGTAGTCAAAATAAATCCATTGCATTTCAATGTGTTGTATTGTTGGCTTGATGTTTGCTTTAATCTGGCACCAGCAGGTTGAAATTGAGAAGCGCGATGGAATTCAAGGCAGTATTGGGCCAGTTCAAAGAGTACCGGGGAGTATTGGGCAAAGGCCTTGGCACCCCTCTGCTGGTATTGGCTGCGCTTGGCATGGTGGTGCTGCCCATCCCGCCGTTGATGCTGGACGTGCTCTTCTCCTTCAACATTGCCCTCTCCATCGTGGTGCTGCTGGTATCCGTCTATACCCGCCGCCCCCTCGAATTCGCTGCCTTCCCGACCGTACTGTTGCTCGCTACCTTGCTGCGGTTGGCGTTGAACGTTGCCTCGACCCGGGTAGTGTTGCTGGAAGGTCATAATGGCAGTGCGGCGGCCGGCCATGTGATCGAGGCGTTCGGTAACGTGGTGATAGGCGGCAACTATGCGGTCGGCATCATCGTTTTCACCATCCTGATGATCATCAACTTTGTGGTGATCACCAAGGGTGCCGGGCGGATCGCGGAAGTGAGTGCCCGTTTTACCCTTGATGCGATGCCGGGCAAACAGATGGCCATCGATGCCGATTTGAACGCCGGTCTCATCAATCAGGAAGAGGCGAAGAAGCGTCGTCAGGATGTAACCCAGGAAGCTGACTTCTACGGCTCCATGGATGGTGCCTCCAAGTTTGTCAAAGGGGATGCCATTGCGGGCATCATGATCCTCTTTATCAACATCATCGGCGGCTTCATCATCGGGATGATGCAGCACCAGCTGACCTTCAGCGAATCTGCCGAGATCTATACCCTGCTGGCCATCGGTGACGGTCTGGTGGCGCAGATCCCCTCCCTGCTGCTCTCCATCGCTGCCGCTATCATAGTGACCCGTCAGAATACCGATCAGGACATGGGTACCGCAGTACTGGGCCAGCTGTTTGACAATCCCAAGGCGCTGATCATCTCTGCCGGGATTCTGCTGATGATGGGACTGGTGCCGGGGATGCCGCATTTCGCCTTCCTGAGTCTGGGGGCTCTCTCGGCCGCTGGAGCCTGGTGGTTGCTGCGCCGCGAGAAACTGGCGGCCGCCAAAGCGGCCAAGGGCGAGCTGCTGCCTGCCACTGCCGAACAACCCCATGAGCAGAAAGAGCTGAGCTGGGACGATGTGATGCCGGTGGACATCATCGGGCTGGAAGTGGGTTATCAGCTGATCCCGCTGGTGGATCGCAATCAGGGTGGCGAACTGCTCAACCGGATCAAAGGGGTGCGCAAGAAACTCTCGCAGGAGCTGGGCTTTCTGGTCCCGGCCGTCCACATTCGCGACAACCTGGATCTGGCGCCAAACCAATACCGCATCACCTTGATGGGGGTCAGTACCGGCGAGGCCAATGTCTACCATGATAAGGAGATGGCCATCAATCCGGGGCAGGTGTTCGGCCAGATCCAGGGGATAGCGACCCGGGATCCCGCCTTCGGACTGGAAGCGGTCTGGGTTGCCAAGGAGATGGTCTCTCAGGCACAGACGCTGGGGTATACGGTGGTGGATACCGCGACCGTGGTGGCTACCCATCTGAGCCAGATCCTGACCAACCATGCGGCTCTGCTGCTGGGGCATGACGAGGTACAACAACTGCTCGACATGATTGGCAAACATCAGAGCAAGCTGGTCGAAGGGCTGGTGCCGGAAGTGATCAGCATGGGTAACCTTGTGAAGGTATTGCAGAATTTGCTCAATGAAGGCGTGCCAATCCGCGATATGCGCACTATCCTGCAGACCCTGGTTGAATACGCGCCGCGCAGTCCGGATCCGGAAGTGCTCACGGCCGCTTGCCGGATTGCCCTGCGTCGCCTGATTGTGCAGGAGATTGCAGGCCCCGATCCCGAGCTGCCGGTGATTACCTTGGCGCCGGAATTGGAACGTATATTGCATCAATCCCTGCAGGCAGGTGGTGGTGATGGTGCCGGTATTGAACCGGGTCTGGCAGAGCGGATGCAGCGTTCGCTGGTGGAAGCCACTCAACGACAAGAATTGGAAGGCCAACCGGCCGTGCTTCTGACATCGGGGATCTTGCGCAATACCCTGGCAAAATTTGTCAAGAATGCCATTCCTGGATTGCGCGTTCTGTCTTATCAGGAAGTGCCCGACGACAAGCAGATCCGCATCGTCAGTGCGGTAGGGCAGAACTAGTTAGCGGAGACGACGGGTGAAGATTAAGCGGTTTTTTGCCAAGGATATGCGAACGGCTCTGGCCGAGGTCAAGGAGACTCTCGGGCCTGACGCCGTCATCATGTCCAACAAGAAGGTCACCGGAGGGGTAGAGATAGTCGCCGCAGTCGATTATCAATCCCAGGTCCCGGGGCCCAAAGATGCGCCGGTTCGCCGTCAGCTGAACGATGAGAGCGTCAATATTTCGTCTGCTGCACGGCAGATGATCCGCCCCGAGCCGACGCCGGCGAAGGAGCAGAACGAACATTATGCCGATACCCTGGCCGCCTTGCTGGCGCGCCAGCAGAAGCTCAAGCCGGGCAATGGGGCGCCAATGGGCAATACCCAATCGGCCGGTCTGGCCGCTGCCAATGCAG